>NZ_JBHYTK010000193.1:0-13077 GCF_042749255.1 Streptomyces sp. NPDC059524
CGTCTGCTCGGACCGGCCCGCCCCCTTCGTGTTCCGCGAGGTCAGCCGGCGACCGTGTTCTCCGGCGCGTCCTCGTCGACCAGGGTCACCTGCTCCGCGGGGGAGTCATCGCGTTGTATCGGAATCTCCGCGGCCTCCCGGGCCTCGGCCCGCACCCGGCGCTCGTCGGCGCGGCCGCACAGGGCGCGCACCGCGCCGTTGAACCGGTCGATCGACGGCGGGTCCGACGGGCCGAGCAGGTGCTCCTTCAGCTCCAGGCGGGCCTCGGCGTACACGTCCTCGGTCTCGCCGCGGACGGTCGCGAGCAGCCGGGGCACCTCGACCGCCTCGGGCGTGAGGATCGTCGCCGCGCTCACGGTCGGGAAGCCGAGCCGGAACTCGGCCTCCGACAGGCCGGAGGTGTTGGCGACGGCGTACGGCTTCTCGCTGCTCAGCCAGTCGGAGACCACCGAGGAGACGTCGGAGATCAGCACGTCGGCCTGGTTGAAGCAGGTGAAGATGGCCGGACGGGCCTCGGTGACGATCAGGTGCTCCCACTCGGGGAACGAGGCCCAGTACGCCTCCTCCCACGCGGTCGTCGCCGCGCGCACGGCGGCGCTGCGGCCCGGGTCGGGCTCGCCCTGGAGCATCATCCGTTCCATCTCGTCCGCGCTGGAGCGGAACGAGGTGGAGGTCAGCCGGTGCAGTTCGGCGGCGCGCTCGGTGAGCTCGGCGGCGGCGCGGGCGTCGGGCCGGGTGCCGGAGCGGCGCGCGTTCGCCTCCTGGATCATCGCCTTGATGCGCTCGTTGGCGGCGCCCGCGGCGGGGACCTGGGAGCCGGTCATCGGGTGCGGCTTGTAGATCAGCCGGACCCGCTCGTCGGCGAGCAGGTGCCGCACGATGTTCTCACCGGCCAGGACCACCGAGGTGTTGCCCGGGTTGCCGTCCCAGCCCTCCCAGGTGGGGGCGTACAGCACGGTGGTGAAGGGCTTGTCCTGCGCGGCGCCCGTGCCGATCTCGATCGGCGACAGCTGCGGGCGTCCCACCTCCACGACGTCCTTGTCCTCGACGCCCACGTCGGCCTGCTGGTAGCGGTCGCGGGCCGCGGGGCCCGCCACCCACACCTCGTCGTACGCCTTCGCGTACGGGTTGCAGGAGCTCAGCTTGTCGGACTCGCCGTGGTTGATGAACGCGTGCTTGATCGTCGGGATGCGCAGGACCTGGGAGGTCTTCGCGGCGTTCGCCGGGTGCAGCATCATCTTCAGCGTCGAGTTCTCCAGGGAGAACATCGTGGCGACCTTGGGGAAGCAGATGATCGGCACGTCGGTGGCGTCGATCTTGTTCACCATGAAGCGCTCGCGCAGCACGATCAGCGGCTTGCCGTCGACGTCGGCGAGGGTGGAGAGCCACATGTTCGCCTGGTACGCGGAGGTCGTGCCGCCCGAGAAGTACATGGCGACGGTCGGCCGGTAGGCGGCCAGCCACTCGTCCAGCCACGCCATGACCCGCTCGTCGGAGAGCCGGCGCTTCTTCGGGAGCAGCCAGGTCGCCAGGTAGAACGTTCCGCCGAGGAACAGGGCGAGCGCGACGCCGATGCCGATGCCACCCCACAGCGCGTTCGTCGTGGCCGCCGTCACGAGCAGGCCCGCGGTGGCGGGGATCGAGAACGTCAGCAGGCGGTGGCTGGAGCGGCGCGACAGGATCCGCGGCGGGGCCGAGGACAGGCGCAGCGCCGAGGTGTCGATGTTGCGCGTGACGATCGGCAGCTGGCGGCGCCGGCGGACCAGCACGGCGGCGGCCTGGCACGCGAAGTGCAGCACGTACACCCCGAGCAGCGCGATCAGCAGCGGGGCCTGCTCGCCGAGCGGCTCGATGCCGTCGATGCGCAGCAGGCCGACGAGGATCAGCATGTCGCGCAGCAGCTGGCGCACGGTGACGTCGAAGCGGACCTTGCCCAGGAGCGAGAGCAGACCCGGCTGCCGGTACTGCAGATACACGTCGAGGGCGAGGCCGGCCGCGCTCGTGGCCACGAACAGCGGTACGTGGGGCACGAGCGCACTGACGAGCTGGGCCGCATAGAGCGCGAACATCGCGAACAGCGCGGAGAGCTGCAGGATGCGGCGGGGGGCAAGTCCGGCGGAGGGCACGGGCTGGGCTCCTGGCAGGAATTCGAGGGTGGGGGAGGCGTGTGGGGTGAGGATCCCGGCGGGTTGGGGGGCCCGTCGGACGAACGCTGACCACAGACCGTATGACTTTCGGTGCCCCCGTAGCAATCTTCCGTGACACCAATCACCAGTAAAATGGATAAAACGTACAGAACGCGGGGGCGGGCATTCTGATCACACAACTGTGCGACTGCTGCGCGTCACGGTGTCCGCTCTGCGAAACCGGAAAGCGTCCGAGGCGCCCGGTCGCGTAGATTGCGGAGCATGTCAGGGGCAACAACAGGGGCGGCAACAAGCGTGACAACCGGGGCAACGACCGAGGCGGCGGGCACGACACGGCAAGGCGTGGCGGACGCCCGCCGGATCGTCGTCAAGGTCGGCTCCTCCTCCCTCACCACCGCTGCCGGCGGCCTCGACGCCGACCGCGTCGACGCCCTCGTCGACGTCCTCGCCCGGCACCGTTCCGGCGGCGAGAAGGAGATCGTCCTCGTCTCCTCCGGCGCCATCGCCGCCGGACTCGCCCCCCTCGGCCTCACCCGCCGCCCCAAGGACCTCGCCCGCCAGCAGGCCGCCGCCAGCGTCGGCCAGGGCCTCCTCGTCGCCCGCTACACCGCCTCCTTCGCCCGCTACGGCGTCCGCGTCGGCCAGGTCCTGCTCACCAGCGACGACATGGCCCGCCGCGCCCACCACCGCAACGCCTCGCGCACCCTCGACCAGCTCCTGGCCATGGGCGCCCTCCCGGTCGTCAACGAGAACGACACGGTCGCCACCGACGAGATCCGCTTCGGCGACAACGACCGGCTCGCGGCCCTCGTCGCCCACCTCGTCCACGCCGACCTCCTGGTCCTCCTCTCCGACGTCGACGGCCTCTACGACGGCGACCCCAGCAAGCCCGGCACCTCCCGCATCGCCGAGGTCCGCGGCCCCGCCGACATAGCGCACGTCAAGATCGGCTCCGCCGGGAAGGCCGGCGTCGGCACCGGCGGCATGGTGACCAAGGTCGAGGCCGCCTCCATCGCCGCCGCCGCCGGCATCCCCGTCGTGCTGACCTCCGCCTCGCACGCCGCCGACGCCCTCGCCGCCCGCGACACCGGCACCTACTTCCACCGCACCGGCCGCCGCAGCGCCGACCGGCTCCTCTGGCTCCAGCACGCCTCCACCCCGCAGGGCGCTCTCACCCTCGACGCGGGCGCCGTGCGGGCCGTCGTCGAGCGGCGCACCTCGCTGCTGCCCGCGGGCATCGCGGCCGTCGAGGGCGAGTTCAGCGCCGGTGACCCCGTCGAGCTGCGCGACGAGACCGGCCGGGCCGTCGCCCGCGGCCTCGTCAACTTCGACGCCAAGGAGATCCCCCAGCTGATCGGCCGCTCCACCCGCGAGCTCGCCCGCGACCTCGGCCCCGCCTACGAGCGCGAGGTCGTGCACCGCGACGACCTGGTCCTGCTGCGCCCCTGACCGCCAGGAGACCGTCCGGACGGTCCGGCCGAACCGTACGGACCGGGCCCGGCCGAACCTTCGAAACAGCCCGGCCGGACCTTCGAAACAACCCGGCGAGACGGCCGAAAGCCTGCCTCCCGTGGGGGACCTTCCCCAAAACCGCCCCACGAGGCTCTGTCGCCTGCTCAACTCTTTGCAGGGAAGTACCAACGCAGCCAGTCCGCACGACCATTGCGCAAAGGAGGCCGTCGTGAGACGAGCGCGCCCGGGGGCGACGTCCCGAGGGTCGGCGGAGCGGACGCTGACGAGCGTGGCCGCGGGGGAGACCTTCCCCACCCAGAGCCCGACCCCGGACACTCCCCCCGACGCCGACGGGACCACCGACGAAGGCCCCCGCCTGTGGCACGTCACCCTCAGTGTCTCCGGCACCGAGGCCCCGATCGCCGAGGTCCGCCGCGCCCTGGAGCAGCTCGCCCACGACCACCCCTTCCTGCTGACCAGCCGCTACGCCGCCGACCACGCCGAGATCCGCTACTGGGAAGAGGCCCGCGACCTGCACGACGCGGCCGCCGTCGCCCTGCGCCTGTGGGGCGAGCACCGCAGGACCTCCCGGCTGCCCCCGTGGGAGATCGTCGGCCTGGAGGTCATCGACCGCCGCACCTACCACCAGCGCATCGCCGCCGGCTACGGCCCGCTCCCCGCGACCCCGGTCGGCATCCACCCCTTCTGACGTGCCGGGACCACACCCGTTTTCGGCCATGTCTCACCCCCCGGAACAGCGGCTGGACACCCCGCCGTGCCCAGTACCCTGCGGGGTATGACGCTCAACCCGTACGACTCGATGACCCCGGTCACGCAGGCCGCCTACCGCGCCCGCGCCGCCGCCCACGACATCGCCTCCCTGCCGCGCGCGGAGAAGGACGACGCCCTCGGCGCCATCGCCGACGCCCTCGAAGTCCGTACGGCCGAGATCATCGAGGCCAATGCCAAGGACATCGCCAGGGCCCGCGAGGCCGGCACCAGCGAGTCGATCATCGACCGGCTCACCCTCACCGCCGAGCGCATCCGCGCCATCGCCTCCGACGTCCGCGACGTCATCGCCCTGCCCGACCCCGTCGGCCAGGTCGTCCGCGGCAACACGCTGCCCAACGGCATCGACCTGCGCCAGGTCCGCGTCCCCCTCGGCGTCGTCGGCATCATCTACGAGGCCCGGCCCAACGTCACCGTCGACGCCGCCGCCCTCTGCCTCAAGTCGGGCAACGCGGTGCTGCTGCGCGGCAGTTCCTCCGCCTACGAGTCCAACACCGCGCTCGTCCGCGTCCTGCGTGACGCCGTCGGCGGCTCCGGACTGCCCGCCGACGCCGTCCAGCTCGTGCCCGGCGAGTCCCGCGACTCCGTCACCGAGCTCATGCGCGCCCGCGGCCTCGTCGACGTCCTCATCCCGCGCGGCGGCGCCTCGCTCATCAAGAACGTCGTCGAGAACTCCACGGTCCCCGTCATCGAGACCGGCACCGGCAACTGCCACGTCTACGTCGACGCCACCGCCGACCTCGACATGGCCGTCGACATCCTGATCAACTCCAAGGCCCAGCGCCCCTCGGTGTGCAACGCGGCGGAGACCCTCCTCGTCCACCGCGACATCGCCGACGCGTTCGTGCCCCGCGCCCTCGACGCCCTCGCCGACGCCGGAGTGACCGTCCACGCCGACCCGCGGATCCTCTCCTACGCCGAGGGCTCCAAGGCCACCGTCGTCGAGGCCACCCCCGAGGACTGGGACACCGAGTACCTCTCCTACGACATCGCCGCCGCCGTCGTCGACGACCTCGACAAGGCCGTCGAGCACATCCGCCTGTGGTCCTCCGGCCACACCGAGGCCATCGTCACCACCTCGCAGCAGGCCGCCCGCCGCTTCACCCAGCTCGTCGACTCCACCACCGTCGCCGTGAACGCCTCGACGCGCTTCACCGACGGCGGCCAGTTCGGCTTCGGCGCCGAGATCGGCATCTCCACCCAGAAGCTGCACGCCCGCGGCCCCATGGGCCTGCCCGAGCTGACCAGCACGAAGTACATCGTCACCGGCGACGGCCACATCCGCTGACCTGTGCGGACCCGGGGCAGGCGGCGGGGAATTCCGGTGAATTCCCTTACCGTCTGCCCAAATTGACCCTTCCGGTCTACTCTGGTCGGGTGCCGGAGGACGTGGGGGGCACGCCGTTCCCGGACGGCAGGGAGCCCGACGACGACCACGACCGCGGGGGCTGGGACGAAGAGTTCGCCTCCGTGGTCTTCGACGAGGACTTCGTGAAGGCCGCCGAGGTCCACGAGCCCACCGCGGTCGAGCGCCTGCTCGCCGCGGCCCAGGCCCGCGCCGAGGCCCAGGAGGCCGAGGCCCGCCGCGCCCGCACCCGCCGCGCCCTCGACGATGACTTCCCCGACGACGGCTACGGCTACGACGACACCGGAGAGTTCGGCCCCCTCCACGACGACGCCGACGACCTCTACGAGGAAGAGCTCGACCGCGACCGCCGCAGCGGACTCCTCCCCGGCGGCATGACCCGCTGGCGCCGCCCCGTCGCCTGGGCCCTCGCCCTCCTCATGGGCGTCGGCATGGTCGCCCTCGCCTTCACCGCCGTCTACCGCGGCGCCTCCGCGGGCCGCTCCGACCGCGTGCCGCCGCCCGCCACGACCGAGCTGGAGAAGAACCTCCCGGCCCGCCCCTCCGCCTCCGCCGAGCAGCCCCGGCCCGCCGTCTCCGCCGTCCCGCGCACCCCCTGACCCCGCCCTGACCAGCGGGTGCGCCACCGCGCAAACTTGACATGTACCAGGGCCCCGCAGCGAAGCCGCCCAGGACGTTTACCGGAGCGCGCCGCGACCTACCCTGAAGGTATGGGCGGGCCAGGAGACCCACCGGACGGAACGCCGGACGGCGCCCCGGGCGGTGGCGGAGCGAGCGAGGACGAATACCGATCCGTCGTGTTCGACGAATCGTTCGTCCGGGCTGCCCGCCTGCAGGAATTCTCCGCCGACGAGCGCATCGACGACCACACCCCCGCCGTCCGCCGCACCCCCACCCTGCGCCGCGGCCTCACCCGCCAGGCCGTCCTCCTCGTCGTCCTGGTCCTGCTCGCCTTCGGCACCGCCCTCTACATGGGCGTCCGCAGCCCCTACCGCAGCGCGCCCCTCGCCGCACGCCACGTCGACCCGCTGCGCATGACCGTCATACCCCTCGCACCCACCGGCCCCGTCCCCGGAGCCGACGGCGCCGGCGAACTCTTCGCGCACAGCCCCGCCGCCTCGTTCGCCACCGCCGCCGACGGCATCGACGAACCCCGCGACACCCACGGCACCGCCCACTTCTCCGACGGCCAGGTCCGCACCGCCCTGGACCTCGCCAAGCAGTACCTCGTCGCGTCCATGCTCGACCCCGACGTCCTCACCGGCGGCGCCGTCCGGCCCGTCCGCGCTCTCGTCGACCCCCAGCAGCTGCCCCAGTTCGACCGCAGCCTCGCCCACCCCGCCGCCGACGGACGCTACGCCGCCACCGGCTGGCTGCTCCGCTTCGACCCCGGCCAGGTCCGCCTCGCCGGCTCCGGCATCCGCGTCCACGGCACCCTCGACGTCGACGAGACCGACGCCAACAGCCTCGACGTCCTCTCCGACCACACCTTCGTCTACGCCCTGCGCCCCGCCCACGGCGACCGTGACGCCCGCGTCTCCCTGTTCACCGTGCGCCGCGCCGTGCACTTCCGCTTCGACCGCGACGACCTGCGCGGCCGCACCGCCGAACTGCTCGCCTCCACCGTCCAGGCCGGGCCGCTCGCCTGCGCCACGGACTCCTCCGCCCGGCTGCACCCCCTGCTCGCCGGGCAGCGCGCCGGACACTCCGGGGAGCAGGACCGCCCGGCCGGCACCGACCCGTACGCGACGGGCGGCCCGGCCGCGCTGTGCGGGGCGCTCGCACCGAGCGCCCAGCCCTCCCTCAAGCCCTGAACCCGCTCCGCGGGCCCCGAGGCCTGCGGATCACGCGTCCTCGTCGGTGCCGTGATTCCCGCTGTTGCCCCCGCCGTTCCCGTTCCCGGAGCCGTTCGCACCGAAGTTCCCGAAGCCGCGCCGCACCCGGCCGCCCAGGTCACCGGCACCGCCCGCGAGGTCGCTGACCAGCTTCATCAGCGGGTCCTTCGAGTTCTTCACGTGGTCCGTGTAGTGCGCGGCCGACTCACGGAACGAGTCCGACACCTTCGTGTCCTTGTCCTCGTCGCGGCGCGGGTAGTGCCCGTCCATCAGCCGCTGGTAGTCCCGCGTCTCGGACCACTTCTTCAGCTCGGCCGCCCGTACCGTCGTGAACGGGTGCGAGCGCGGCATCACGTTCAGGATCTTCAGGACCGAGTCCCGCAGATCGCCCCCGGCCTCGTACTCCTCGGCCTGCTTCAGGAACGCGTCCACGTTCATCTCGTGCAGGTGGTTGCCACCCGCGATCTTCATCAGGCCGCGCATCGACGCCTGCAGGTCCTGGCCGACCAGGAGACCCGCGCGGTCCGCCGACAGCTCGGACTTGCGGAACCACTCGCGCAGCGCCGTCACGATCGCCATGATCGCGAGATTGCCCAGCGGAATCCACGCCACCCGCAGCGCCAGGCTCGTCAGGAACAGCAGGATCGTCCGGTAGACCGCGTGCCCGGACAGCGCGTGCCCGACCTCGTGGCCGACCACGGCCCGCATCTCCTCCTCGTCCAGGAGCTCGACGAGACCCGTCGTGACCACGATGATCGGCTCGTCCAGGCCGATGCACATCGCGTTCGGCTGCGGGTCCTGGTTCACGTACATCGGCGGGACCTTCTCCAGGTCCAGGATGTAACAGGCGTCCCGCAGCATCGCGTTCAGATGCGCGAACTGCTCGTCGGACACCCGCACCGAGTCCGACAGGAACAGCAGGCGCAGACTCCGCTCGGGCAGCAGCCCGCTCAGCGCCTTGAAGACCGTGTCGAAACCGCTCAGCTTGCGCAGGGCGACCAGCGCCGAGCGGTCCGCCGGGTGCTCGTACGCCCGCGAGGAGATCCCCGGGAAGCGCCGGCGCTGCCTGCTCGGAACGTTGTCGTGCTGCTCGTTCGGTACGTCGGGCATGCGTCCCCCATGTCGATGGCCGGTCGATCCTGTCGACGGCGTTTCGGTGTTCGGTTGTGCCCCCGAGGCGGAGTCCACCCTAGGCGGAGATACCGTGGCGGGGCAGCACACAGAAGGAGCGAACCGTCATGGATCATGCCGAACACCTCATCGCCGCCGCGGCCCAGCAGGGCGCGGGCAATCTGTTGCGCATCGTGATCGTGGTGTCCGTCCTCGGTGCGGTGCTTCTCGCCTGGTTCCTGCTGCGCGGCTACAAGCGAGACGAATGACACCACCGGGATGGTTCCGGGCACGCGCGGCGATCCGTGGCGCCCGTACGGCAGAGTCGGCGTGAGCCCCGAGGAGGGGCCCGCATACGATGGGTCAGAAATCTTTATCCCGATCCCACACCGGATAGGTCCTGCTGAAGATGAGCCTCCACGCCACCGCTGCCCAGCTGGCCACTCTCGCTGCCGAGGGCGGCGAGCACGGCGGCAACCACGAGAGCATCAGCCCCCTCATGACGGGCGGCGCCGCGCTCGTCATCCTGCTTCTGCTGCTGTGGATCACCACCCGCTTCAACCGCGACCGCTGATCCCGGGCGAGGGCACGGGAACCGGGCCAGTAGGCTCTGCTCGCATGGGAGCGCAGGACATGCCTACCGGCCCGGTCAACAACCCGGCCGGCGGCCCGGATCGCGAGTGGGACTCGCCCGCCAAGCGGCGCCTCGGCGTCATGGGCGGAACGTTCGACCCGATCCACCACGGACACCTGGTGGCGGCCAGCGAGGTCGCCGCACAGTTCCACCTCGACGAGGTGGTCTTCGTGCCGACCGGACAGCCGTGGCAGAAGAGCGACAAGCACGTGTCGCCGGCCGAGGACCGCTATCTGATGACGGTCATCGCGACCGCCGAGAACCCCCAGTTCTCGGTGAGCCGCATCGACATCGACCGCGGCGGCCCCACCTACACCACGGACACCCTGCGTGACCTGCGCGCGCTCAACCCGGACACGGACCTCTTCTTCATCACGGGCGCCGACGCCCTCAGCCAGATCCTGACCTGGCGGTACACCGAAGAGCTCTTCTCCCTGGCACACTTCATCGGCGTCACCCGGCCCGGCCACACACTGGCCAACCCCGGGCTCCCCGAGGACGGCGTCTCGTTCGTCGAGGTGCCCGCGCTCGCGATCTCGTCCACAGACTGCCGTGACAGAGTCGCCAAGGGCGACCCCATCTGGTACATGGTGCCGGACGGTGTGGTGCGCTACATCGACAAGCGCCAGCTGTACCGCGGCGACTGAACCCTGCACCGCCGAGAGGGGCATCGGTGAACGACCGATACGACGGTTACGACCAGCAGAATTACGAGCTGGTCGGCTACGACGAGTTCGGCCGGCCTGTCTACCGGCAGGCTCAGCAAGCGCCGTCGTACGAGCAGAACGCAGGGTACGGATACGGCTACGACCCGTACGCGCCCGGGCAGCAGCAACAGCAGCAGCAAGCGCCGCAGCCGCCGCAGCAGCAGCCGCAGTACGACCCGTACGCCGGCCACCCGCAGCAGGACGGCGGCTACGACCCCTACGGCGCCGCCTCCGGCACGGCTCAGCAGCCCCGGCAGACCGAGCAGGCCACCGCGTACATCCCGCAGCAGGCGCCCGCGCCCGCCGGGCCGGAGCGCCGTGAGGACCGCGACTACCGCACCGAGCAGTTCGACTTCGTCGAGGAACCGGACGAGAACTCCGAGGACGTCATCGACTGGCTCAAGTTCACGGAGTCGCGCAGCGAACGCCGTGAAGAGGCCAAACGGCGCGGCCGCAACCGGATCACCGCCCTCGTCGTCGTCCTCGCCCTGTGCCTCATCGGCGGCGTCGGCTACCTCGGCTACCAGGGCAAGCTGCCCTTCCTCGGCGGCGACGACGCCAAGAAGGACGGCCCCGCCGCGGCCGGACCGCAGAACCGCGACGTGATCGTCGTCCACCTGCACAACACCAAGGGCGGCGGCACCTCCAGCGCCCTCCTGGTCAACAACACCACCACCGGCCAGGCCACCACCGTCCTGCTGCCCAACGCGCTCGCCCTCAGCGGCGAGGACGGCAGCGCCACCACGCTCGCCAAGTCCGTCGACGAGGACGGCTCCGCCGGCACCGGCGACTCCATCGACACCCTCCTGGGCACCGACATCGAGGGCACCTGGCGCCTCGACACCCCCTACCTCAACAACCTCGTCGAACTCGTCGGCAACATCGAGGTCACCACGAACACCGACGTGCCCGACCCCGCCAAGAAGGGCACCTTCCTCGTCCACAAGGGCCAGGAGCAGACCCTCTCGGGCCCGGCGGCCGTCGCGTACGCCACCTACCGCGCCAAGGGCGAGGCCCAGACCGCGCAGCTCCTGCGGTTCGGCCAGGTCATGCAGGGCGTCCTGCGCAAGCTGTCCTCCGACCCGCAGGCCGCGACGACGACCGTCCAGACCCTCGCCCAGATCCTCGACCCCTCGCTCACCGAGAAGGACCTCGGCGCCTTCCTCGCCAAGCTCGCCGACCACGCCAAGGAAGGCGACTACAAGACGGCGCTCCTGCCCGTCGGGCAGGACGGCACCCTCTCCGAGGCCGCCGCGAACTCCGTCGTCGAGGACGTGCTCGGCGGCACCGTGAAGGCCCCCGCCGAGGGCGACGCCCTGCGCGTCGGCGTCAAGAACGCCACCGGCGACAAGGACCGCTCCGAGAAGGCCCGCATCACCCTGGTCAACGGCGGCTACACCTTCGTCGAGGCCGGCACCGGCACCACCGCCGCCACCTCCCAGGTCACCTACGCCGACGCCGCCCGCAAGAACGACGCCGTCGAGGTCGCCAAGACCCTCGGCCTCCCCGCGAGCGCCGTGAAGAAGGGCAAGGCGGCGGCCAACGCGGACGTCACCGTCGTCATCGGCCAGGACTACACCGGCGGCAACTGAGCCCCGACCGGCGCCCCCGCGGCGGGGCGCCGGTAATGCCGTGAGGCGTGTCGGCGGGTCGTGAGACCCTTGGAGTACCCGCCCGTGCGGGCCCGCACGGGCCACGCCGGGGGTCCTGACCGCCGACCGAAAGCCTTGTAGTGACCGCCACCGACCGTTCCATCGAGCTCATCACCGTCGCCTCCCAGGCGGCCGCCGACAAGCTCGCGCACGACATCATCGCCTACGACGTCAGCGACGTGCTGTCCATCACGGACGCCTTCCTGCTGGCCTCGGCGCCCAACGACCGCCAGGTCAAGTCGATCGTCGACGAGATCGAGGAGCGGCTCAGCAAGGAGCTCGGCGCCAAGCCCGTGCGCCGCGAGGGCGACCGCGACGCCCGCTGGATCCTGCTCGACTACGTCGACATCGTCGTCCACGTCCAGCACAGCGAGGAGCGCGTCTTCTACGCCCTCGAGCGCCTGTGGAAGGACTGCCCCGAGCTCGACCTGCCCGAGGACGCCAAGGCCACCCGCGGCAAGGCCGCCGAGCACGCCGAGCAGACCGCCGCCGCCGACGCGGGGGAGCTGCTTTGACCCGCTCCGCACGGGGGCGGCGGGTCATCCTCTGGCGCCACGGCCAGACGTCCTGGAACCTGGAGCGCCGCTTCCAGGGCTCCACGGACATCGAGCTGACCGAGACCGGCCTCGCCCAGGCCCGGCGTGCCGCCCGGCTCCTCGCCTCCATGAAGCCGGACGCGATCGTCGCGTCCGACCTCAAGCGGGCCGCGGCCACCGCCGCCGAGCTCGCCACCCTCACCGGCCTCGACGTCACGCACGACGAAGGCCTGCGCGAGACGTACGCCGGTGAGTGGCAGGGCCTCACCCACGAGGAGATCATCGCGCGCTACGGCGAGCAGTACGCGGCGTGGAAGCGCGGCGAGCCCGTGCGGCGCGGCGGCGGCGAGCTGGAGACCGAGGTCGCCGACCGGGCCGCCCCCGTCGTGCTGCGTCACGCCGACAAGCTGCCCGAGGACGGGCTGCTGGTCGTCGTCAGCCACGGCGGCACCATCCGCACCACCATCGGCCGTCTCCTCGGCCTGGAGCCCCACCACTGGGAGAGCCTCGGCGGCCTGTCGAACTGCTGCTGGTCGGCCCTCGGCGAGGGCGCCCGCGGCTGGCGGCTGCTGGAGCACAACGCGGGCACGCTGCCCGAGCCGGTCCTCGGAGACGACGACTGACCCGGCCCGCCCACGACGGTGAGGCCGGTCCCCGCGGGCCACGGGGACCGGATTTCACTTTCTGGCTGGTGGCAGGCTAAAGTTCTTCTTGTTCGGCCCGCCGGGGAGAAACCCGGAGGGAAGAACAGAAGCAAGGGGCTATAGCTCAGTTGGTAGAGCGCCTGCATGGCATGCAGGAGGTCAGGAGTTCAATTCTCCTTAGCTCCACAGCAGATCCCGCCCGATC
>NZ_JBHYTK010000194.1:0-12735 GCF_042749255.1 Streptomyces sp. NPDC059524
GGGAAATGCGACGCGCAGCGTCTGCATTTCAGGGGCGCGGGGAACTGCGCGGCCAGCCCCCACCGGGCCCGCAGCCGCCGGCGACCTACGGCCGCAGGGACATTCCGCGCTGCACCCCGGGACGGTCGAGCTTCCGGTCATGCGCGGCCAGCGCGGTCGTGCCGGACAGGCCCGCCCAGTCGAGGATGCGCGCCGTGGCGAGCTCCTTGTCGGCCGGCTCGAGGGCTGCCACGTTCGCACCGTGGTTGGCGTGCGGGGCGTGCATCACGTAGGAGTCACGCGCGCCCTTGCCGAGGCGGAACGGCTCGGCGCCCCACGGGTCGTTGTCGCCGTACACGTACAGCATGCGGGTGGCGTTGTGGCGCACCCAGCTGTCGACGTCGCGCATCGCGGACGGCTCGAACTTCATGGGGATGTCGCGCGGCACGAAGTTCCGCGGCGGCTGGTAGCCGTAGCGGGACAGGTCGGCGACCCACGGCTGCTTGATGTCGGGCGAGCCGAGCTGCGTGCCCGCCTGGTAGTAGTACGGCGTGTACTGGGTCAGGCCCTGGTCGGCGTAGGAGGCCCAGCCGCCGACCTCGTCGACGTAACTGAACAGGTCGTCGTCGGAGACGGTCGCGGCGTCCGGGACGTCGGCGCAGGCGGACTCGGGCTGGTACTGCCAGAAGCCCCAGAACAGGTCGAGGACGGTCGCCTCGTAGGCCTTGTCGACCGAACCGACCGTGTTCACCGTGTAGTTGTTCGCGTCGAGGAAGTCCTTGTACTTCTTCTCGAGCGCGTCACGGCGCACCAGCGTCTCGCGCTGCACCTTCTGCAGGGCGACGCGGCAGTCCTTCGGGCCGACGTTCGCGAGGAAGGTGTCGTAGGCCGAGTCCTCCTTGTTCACGACGTCGTTCGGGGCGACGTAGGCGACGACGCCGTCCATGTCGCGCGGGTAGAAGCGCTCGTAGTAGGTGGCGGTCATGCCGCCCTTCGAGCCGCCGGTCGTCAGCCAGTTCTGGCCGTAGATCGGCTTGAGCGCCTTGAAGATGCGGTGCTGGTCGCTCGCGGCCTGCCAGATGTTCAGCTTCGACCAGTCGGCGGGCTGCGGCCGGGACGGCGTGAAGAAGCGGTACTCCACGGAGACCTGGTTGCCGTCGACGATCCGGGTCGGCTCGCTGCGCGACGGGTTCGTCGACACGTTGTAGCCGCTGGTGAACATGACCGTCGGGCGGCTGACGTCCTTGTGCAGCACGGTGATGCGCTGCTGGAAGGTGCCGGCCTTCGGGTTCCGGTGGTCGACCGGCTGCGTGTAGTTGAGGACGAAGTAGCGGTAGCCCGCGTACGGCTTCTCCTCGATCAGGCTCATGCCGGGTACGGCGAGAAGCCTGTCCTTGATGTCGGTGGCGGCGGCCGTTGCCGAGGATTCCTCGGCGGCGGTCGCCGTCGATATCCCGGCCGCGCTCGCGGTGCCGATGAGCACCACGAGCGACAGCAGCCATCTGAGCGCTGTGCGCATGCACCCTCCCCTGGAGATTCACAGATGCGCCCCGGAAACTATCGGAGCAATTCCTGCACCACCAGAGGTATTTGGTGTTCGCTCAGGATCATGTCATGACCGGATGAGGTGCGACCTCAGCACAGGATCCAGCCGGTTCGGGTGGATTTGCCGCCTACGTGTCCCGTCACCCGGACGCAGCGGTGACCGGCGTGGACGGTGACCGGACCGGCGTGGTGGGTGAAGTCGCCGCGGTCGACGACGGCCCGGCTGCCGCGCGCCTGGACGCCGACGGACATGCTGCGGCGGGGCCCGGCGGACTTGGCGAGGGTGACGGCGCAGACGTAGTCACGATTGCGGTAGACGACGGTCTTGCCGGTACTGAACGACAGACTGCGCACCTGGTGTCCGGGGCACAGCGCGGCGGCCTGGGCGCTGCCCGCGAACGGCCCGCCGAGCAGCAGCATTCCGGCGCCCGCGAGCACGGTCAGCGCGTACGTACCCGCGCGGCGCGCCCCGCGTATGCCGTCTCCCTCACCTCTCGCCACCGCGGCCCCTCCCGTCGCGTTCGCACCAGGGTACTGATGTACGGACGCGGGACACAGGGGCGACGGTTGCGGAATCGCGCCTTCAGGACACCCGCCTTCAGGACGCGCCTCACGAGGACGGGCTCCCTCAGGACGCGCCGGCCACCGCCTCGTCGATGTCCTCGTCGGTGTCCTCGCCGATGAACGTGCGCCACAGGCGGGCGTACTTGCCGTCCAGGCGCAGCAGCTCGTCGTGCGTGCCGTCCTCGGCGACGCGGCCGCCGTCCATCACCACGACGCGGTCCGCGCGGGCCGCCGTCGTCAGGCGGTGCGCGACGACGAGCGTGGTGCGCTTGCCGGCGAGGCGGTCGGTCGCCTGGTTGACCTGCGCCTCGGTGGCGAGGTCGAGGGCGGCGGTCGCCTCGTCGAGCAGCAGGATGTCGGGGTCGACGAGTTCGGCGCGGGCCAGCGCGATCAGCTGGCGCTGACCGGCCGACAGATTGCGGCCGCGCTCGGCGACCTCGTGCAGATAGCCGCCTTCGAGCGTCGCGATCATCTCGTGCGCGCCGACCGCGCGTGCCGCCGCCTCCACGTCGGCGTCGCTCGCGCCGGGCCGCCCGTACGCGATGGCGTCGCGGATCGTGCCCTGGAACAGGTACGCCTCCTGCGGGACGACGCCGAGCCGGTGCCGGTACGCGGTCAGGTCGAGGTCGCGCAGGTCGGTGCCGTCGACGGTGACACGGCCCGAGGTCGGGTCGTAGAACCGGGCGACGAGCTTGACCAGCGTGGACTTGCCCGCGCCGGTCTCGCCGACGAACGCGACGGTCTGCCCGGCCGGGACCCGCAGGTCCACTCCGGTGAGCGCCGCCTCGTCCGTGCCGTACGCGAAGTCGACGTCCTCGAAGGCGATCTCGCCGCGCAGCGACAGCACGTCGAGCGGCTCGTGGGCCGCCTTGGTGGAGGTCGGCTCGCGCAGCAGCTCCTGGATGCGGCCCAGCGAGACGGTCGCCTGCTGGTAGCCGTCGAAGACCTGGGAGAGCTGCTGGACCGGGGCGAAGAACAGGTCGATGTAGAGCAGGTACGCGACGAGCGCGCCGGTGGTGAGGGTCGTCGCGTCGACCCGGTGCGCGCCCACCACGAGGACGGCCGCGGCCGCCACGGAGGAGAGCAGCTGCACGAACGGGAAGTAGACCGAGATCAGGAACTGGCCGCGGATGCGGGCCTCGCGGTAGCTCGCGCTGCCCGCCGCGTAGCGCTCGAAGCCGTCCTGCTCACGGCGGAAGGCCTGCACGATGCGCAGTCCGGACACCGACTCCTGGAGGTCCGCGTTGACCGCCGAGACCCGCTCGCGGGCCAGCTCGTACGCCTTGACGCTGGCGCGGCGGAAGAAGAACGTGCCGACGATCAGCGGCGGCAGCGTCGCGAACACGACGAGGGCCAGCTGGACGTCGATGACGAGCAGCGCGGCCATGATGCCGAAGAACGTGACGACGGAGACGAAGGCGGTGACCAGGCCGGTCTGCAGGAACGTCGACAGCGCGTCGACGTCCGTCGTCATCCGGGTCATGATCCGGCCGGTCAGCTCGCGCTCGTAGTAATCGAGGCCGAGCCGCTGGAGCTGGGCGAAGATCTTCAGTCGCAGCGAGTAGAGGACGCGCTCGCCGGTGCGGCCCGTCATGCGGGTCTCACCGATCTGCGCGGCCCACTGGACGAGCACGGCGACCAGGCCGAGCGCGGCCGCCGCCCAGACCGCGCCGAGCGCGAGCTGTGTGACGCCCTCGTCGATGCCGTGCCGGATCAGGACGGGCAGGGCGAGGCCGACCCCCGCGTCGACCGCGACGAGGGCCAGGCTGACGAGCAGCGGGGCGCCGAAGCCGCGCAGCAGGCGGCGCAGTCCGTAGCTGTCCTCGGGGGTGACGGCGCGGGCCTCGTCGACGTCGGGGGTGTCGGCGGCCGGGGGCAGCGCCTCGACCTGCGCGAGCAGTTCGGGCGTGGCGGGCATCCCGGCGAGCGCGAGGTCCTTGGGCTCCCGGTCCCCCGTCCACAGCCTGGGGGTGACGCCGCGCTCGGCGTCGTACTCGGCGTCCAGCTCCGCCCGTACGGAGGTGTCCTCGGGCTCCTCGTCGGCCCGCGGGGTGAGGTGGCCGGGCGAGACGCCGCCCAGCTCGTCGGGGTCGGTGAGCAGACGGCGGTAGAGCGCGGAGCCGGCCTCCAGCTCCTCGTGGGTGCCGATCGCGGCCAGCCGGCCGTCGTCGAGGACGGCGATGCGGTCGGCGAGGCCGAGGGTGGAGCGGCGGTGCGCGATGAGGAGGGTGGTGCGGCCGGCCATGACCTGGCCGAGCGCCTCGTGGATCTCGTGCTCGACGCGGGCGTCGACGGCGGACGTGGCGTCGTCGAGGACCAGCAGGCGGGGGTCGGTGAGGATGGCGCGGGCGAGCGCGATGCGCTGGCGCTGACCGCCGGAGAGGGTCAGGCCGTGCTCGCCGACCTTGGTGTCGTAGCCCTCGGGCAGCTCGGCGATGAACCGGTCGGCCTGCGCGGTGCGCGCCGCCGCCTCGATCTGCTCGTCGGTGGCGTCCGGGGCGCCGTACGCGATGTTGGCGCGGACGCTGTCGGAGAAGAGGAAGGAGTCCTCGGGGACGAGGCCGATCGCGGCGCGCAGCGAGGACTGGGTCAGCTCGCGCACGTCGTGGCCGCCGACGAGGACGGCGCCGCCGGAGACGTCGTAGAAGCGGGGCAGCAGCAGCGAGACGGTGGACTTGCCGGAGCCGGAGGAGCCGACGACGGCGAGCGTCTCGCCGGCCCGGATCTCGAAGGAGAGGCCGTCGAGGACCTTCCGCTCGGCGTCGGCGTAGCCGAAGGAGACGTCGTCGAACTCGACGGTCGCGGGCGCGTCGGCGGGCAGCTCCTTGCGGCCGTCCTCGATCGACGGCTCGGTGTCGATGAGCTCCAGGACGCGCTCCACACCGGCGCGGGCCTGCTGGCCGACGGTGAGGACGACGGCGAGCATGCGGACCGGGCCGACGAGCTGGGCCAGGTAGCTGGAGAAGGCGACGAAGGTGCCGAGGGTGACCTGGCCGCGCACGGCGAGCCAGCCGCCGAGGGCCAGCATGGCGACCTGACCGAGCGCGGGGACGGCCTGGAGGGCGGGGGTGAACTTGGCGTTCATCCGGATCGTGCGCAACCGTCCGGCGAACAGCTTGCGGCCGACCTCGCGCAGCTTCCCGGTCTCCTGGTCCTCCTGCCCGAAGCCCTTCACGACGCGGACGCCGCTGACGGCCCCGTCGACGACCCCGGCGACGGCGGCGGCCTGCGCCTGCGCGTACCAGGTGGCGGGGTGGAGGCGGGAGCGGCTGCGCTTGGCGATGAACCACAGGGCGGGGGCGACGGCCAGGGCGACGAGGGTCAGCGGCAGCGACAGCCACGCCATGATCACGAGGGAGATCAGGAAGAGCAGGACGTTCCCGATGGTCATCGGGAGCATGAACAGCAGGCCCTGGATGAGCTGGAGGTCGCTGGTGGCGCGGCCGACGACCTGGCCCGTGGACAGCTCGTCCTGGCGCCGCCCGTCGAGCCGGGTGATCGTCCCGTACATCTCGGTGCGCAGGTCGTGCTGGACGTCGAGGGCGAGCCGGCCGCCGTAGTAGCGGCGGACGTAGGTGAGGACGTAGACGACGACGGCCGAGCCGATCAGCAGGCCGGCCCACACGCCCATGGAGCGGGTGTGGTCGCCCACCACGTCGTCGATGATGACCTTGGTGATCAGCGGGACCAGGGCCATGACGGCCATGCCGCCGAGCGACGCGCCGAGTGCGAGCACGACGTCCTTGGGATACCGCCACGCGTATCCCGCGAGTCTCCCCGCCCAGCCCCGTTCCTGCGCCACTGCGCGCCGCCTCCCACTGCCTCGTTCCATGTCCTGATCTGCCGAAGGGCCAACAAGGGGGGCGGGCGATTTCATCCCGGCGCAACAATCCGGCGCGGGCGGACGGGGCCCGGCGGGGCCCGGCGGCACCCGGCCCGTGGTTTTGACTGCACACGATCACCCCGTCTCGTTCACCCATTCTCTACGTGTTCATGTCACGCTCCGGATGACCGCAGTCAACCCGCGTAGAACGGACGGACACCCCACATGCCCGGAACGCGCATACGCACACTGGCCCTCGCGGCGGCCGCCGTGCTCGCCGCAGTGACCCTGCCGACGACCACCGCGGCCACGGCGAACGCCTCCACCGCGTACGACGACACCTACTACCAGGACGCGCTCGGCAAGACCGGCCCCGAGCTCAAGTCCGCCCTGCACACGATCATCAGCAAGCAGACCAAGCTCTCCTACGACGGAGTCTGGAACGCGCTGAAGACCACCGACCAGGATCCGAACAACAGCAACAACGTGATCCTGATCTACAGCGGGGTCTCCCGCGCCAAGTCGCTCAACGGCGGCAACACCGGCGACTGGAACCGGGAGCACGTCTGGGCCAAGTCCCACGGCGACTTCGGCACCACCACCGGCCCCGGCACCGACCTGCACCACCTGCGCCCCGAGGACGTGACGGTCAACTCCATCCGCGGGAACAAGGACTTCGACGAGGGCGGCAGCGCCGTGCCGAACGGCGGCGGCAGCCTCACCGACGCGGACTCCTTCGAACCGCGCGACGCCGTCAAGGGCGACGTCGCCCGCATGATCCTCTACATGGCCGTGCGCTACGAGGGCGACGACGCCTTCGCCGACCTGGAGCCCAACGAGTCCGTGGACAACGGCAGCGCGCCCTACATCGGCAAGCTCGCCGTCCTGAAGAAGTGGAGCGCCGAGGACCCGCCGGACGCCTTCGAGAAGAACCGCAACGAGGTCATCTACACGACCTACCAGCACAACCGGAACCCGTTCATCGACCACCCGGAGTGGGTCGAGTCGGTCTACTAGGACCACCGGGACCGGTAAGGCCGTCGAGTTCGCGCCGGGCGGCGGCCGCGTCGGACCTGCGGCCGCCGCCGTCGAACAGCGCGATCGCCTCGCGCAGGGCGGCGGCCGCGTCCTCCTTCCGGCCGAGGTCGGCCAGCGTGCGGGCCAGGTCGCGGGTGACGACGGCCTCACGGGCGGGGACAGCGGCCGCGCGGAACGCCTCGCGGGCCCGCACGTACGCCTCGGCGGCCTCCGTGTACCGGCCGAGCCGGCGCAGGGCGGCGCCCAGGTTGCGTCCGGTGCGGCCCTCGCGGTCGTGGTCGCCGGTCTCGCGCATCAGGGCGCGGGCCCGTTCGTTGGCGGTGACGGCCTCCTCGTAGCGGCGCAGGTGGACCAGGGCCACACCCAGGGCCCCCTGGGCGACGGCCTCGCCGTGCCGGTCGCCGGTCCGGGTGGCGGTCCGCGCCGCGAGCTCCGCCAGCTCGGCCAGTTCGTCCGTGCGGTCGGACACGGAGACCAGATAGCGGTCCAGGAGGCGGGGCAGTTCGATAGCGAAGGAGGGGCGCAGCACACTCGCGACGCGGGCGGCGTCCAGGAGTCCGGCTGTCTCCGCGTCCAGCCAGCGCAGCGCCGTCTCCCGGTCGGGGAACCCGAGGGCCGCCGGGTCCTCCGCGTCGGGCCGCAGGTGGACGACGGCCGCGCGCAGCCGCTCCTCGAAGCGTTCGAGCTGACCGTGCACCGGGTGATCGTCGTCGGCCCCGCCCGCCTCCTCCACCCCGCGCCGCAGCGGGCCCCAGCCGGCGGGGACGTGCCCGCGCGGCAGGGCGACGAGCTCGGCCAGGCTGCCCTCGAAGTGGGGCAGGCGGCCGGCCAGTTGCTC
Source organism: Streptomyces sp. NPDC059524 (assembly GCF_042749255.1). NCBI lineage: Bacteria > Bacillati > Actinomycetota > Actinomycetes > Kitasatosporales > Streptomycetaceae > Streptomyces > Streptomyces sp. NPDC059524. The sequence goes on from NZ_JBHYTK010000194.1 coordinate 7,788, forward strand.
CCAGAAGCCGGGGCCGAAGCGGCGCGCGACGCCGGTGAGGAGCTCGGCGCAGGACGTCCGCCAGGTGTCCTCGTCCCGGACGGCGGGCGCCTGGTCGCGGCCGTAGAGCAGGGCGGTGCTCGCGGGCCGGGCCGCGGCGAGCACCTCGGCGTCGTCGAGCACGCCCGCCGAGCGGACGGTGTGGATCAGTCCGCGCGCCGCGCTGTAGTAGGCCCAGGTGCGGGCGGACGCGGGATCCGACAGGCGGGCGAGCACCAGGCGGGCGGCGTCGGGCCCCTGCGCCGCCAGGGCGTCCGGGTCGCCGAGCAGCGCCTCGCCCAGCTCCGGGGGGAAACCGGGGCGGGAGGCGAGGACCCACAGCACGGGCTCCGGAAGCGGTCGGGCGGCGTGGGCCGCGACGAGCAGGGCCCACGGGGTCGCCTCCGCGGCGGTGCCCTCCCGGGCGCTCCAGGCGTCCAGGACGAGCTGGGCCTCGACCGCGTCACCGGCGGCGCGCAGTTCCCCGGCCAGGCCCCCGGTGGGCTCACGCGCCGGGAGGCGGGCGGCCAGGGCGCGGCGCAGGTCCTGCCGGGTGCGCGCGAGGCCCAGCAGGTAGTCGTCCCGGTACGGGTCCTGGCCGAACAGCCAGGCGGCGACGGCGGCTTCGGGGCCGCGCCGGCCCCGGACCACGTGGGCCCAGCGCGCGAAGGGCGGGCGCGGAGCGGCACCGGCCCGTTCGAGCCGCGCCAGGGCGTGCCGCAGGAGGACGTCTCCGGTGCGGACGCCGTCGGGGCCGACGCAGCGTGCGGCCGACCGTTCCAGGGCGTCGTCGTCCAGGGCGGCCACGAGGTCGGCGAGGACGCGCGGCGGCGCCTGGGCCAGCACCCGCAGGTCGAGGTCGGCGGCAGGGTCGTACGCGCCGAGCCCCTCGACGAACTCGCCCGGACTGCCCTCGTGGCGGGCCGCGCGCCCGGCGGCCGCGGCCGCCCGCCACGCCCGCCGGTCCTCCCCCAGTGCCTCCCGCAGTCCGGCGCCGAACGCCTCCCAGAACGCCAGGACGCGCGTGTGGTGCCGGGGCGCCGCGGTGTCCACGGCCGCCACCAGCCGGTCCAGGCGGTGCGTCGCGGCCACCACCTCCCGCGCGCCGTCCGGCGTCAGCAGGTGACGCTGGAGCGTGGTCCGCAGATCGGAGACGTGCGGCAGCAGCAACTGCCGGACACGGTCGGGCAGTTCACGGAACGGCACGACGGGATCCCGCCGCGGCCTGTTCCACTGGCGCCGCCCGTCCCAGTGCACGGCGCTCCCCGGCACGGCCGCGAAGCGGGCCCCGAGCCGGTTGGCCACCTTCAGGTCGAAAGGGACGAGCAGTGCGGCGGTGAGGTCGTCGGGGCAGTCGTGCCGGGCGATCAGGGCGCGCGCCTGCTCCGAGGTGAAGGGCTCGCGCGCGTGGGCGGCCGCCCACGCGTCCCAGTCCAGGGCGGTCCGGGCGAGCAGCCTGTCGCAGGACCTCACGCCCGCCGCCTCGCGGAAGAGGGGGAGCAGCCCCTCGTCGCAGGAGCGGAACAGCGCGGGCGGCGGGTCGTACACGGTCGCCGTACTGGCGACCGCGCTGGCGTCCAACTCGGCGTCGGCGCGCGCCCGTTCCCCGTCGGGCAGCAGCGAAGCCGCCCAGCGGAGCAGCCCCAGGTGATACGCGGCGCGCTGCCACCGGTCGACGCCACGCGGGGTTCTCGGCTGCGGAGGCACGAAGAATCCGTACCCGGTCGGGGTCTCCATCCCGGGATCGTAGATCGTGGCACCGACAAGGACGGATGCGACCGCCACCACACCCACGACCACCGAACGGGGACGCGCAGCGATGAACGACAAGAACCCGCACGACGCCGGGAACGCCTGGGAGAAATTCACGACCGGTCTGGCCGAGGAGCTGGTCGATCTGCCCGACGGGAGTGTCGTGGTGATCCGGGAGACCGCGGACAGCGGCCACAACCGCTTCGTGCAGTTCGTGCGGGAGGAGGAGCGCACCTACGCCGAGCTGGTCGGCGACTCCTACCTCGACCCCGCCGTCCGCGCGGGCGAGGAGGGCGCCCGGCTGATCAGGGCCGCCGGCTGGCGGGACCCGGACGCCGACGACTCCAGCCGCAACTGGCAGTTCGAACTCGTCCTGGCGACCACGGCCGAGTACCGGGCCCTGGCCGGCATGGCCGTCACCGGCCTGCGCGACGCGCTGCGCCTCCCGTCCCCCTCCGCCCTGACCTACCAGATCTGGAACGAGAAGCCGGGCGTCGGCTCCCTCGACCTGTACGCCCTGGGGCTGCCGCGCACGGAGTAGCGCGGGCCGGCGGGCTCAGTCGCCGTACAGCTCCGGCCGCCGGTCTCCGAACACGTCGTTGTGGGCGCCGAGGCGCTTGTCGCGGGACTGGGGGAGGTCGCAGGAGGCGAGGAGGAGGGTGGGGCCGTCGGTGGGGGTGCGGCCGGCCAGGGGGAAGCCGTCGGGGTCGGTGATGATCGAGCCGCCGGTCCAGCGGACTCCGCGCTCGTCGCCGGCCCGGTCGCAGGCGGCCACGTACATGCGGTTGACGGCGGCGTCGGCCTGGACGCGGACGGCCTCGGCGGGGCGCTCGCCCTCGGGGCGGGGGAAGAGGGGCCAGTTGACCGGGGCGCAGAGGAGGTCGGTGCCGGCCAGGGCGGCGAGGCGGACCCACTCGGGGAACTCGAGGTCGTAGCAGACCATGACGCCGACCCGGCCGACGCCGTCGATGTCGACGACGGGCGGACGCTCGTCGCCGGGGACGAAGAACTCCTTCTCCGTGCCGAAGAGATGGGCCTTGCGGTAGACAGCGCGGACGGCGCCGGTGGGGTCGATGACGACGGCCGAGTTGCGCACCTGGTCGTCCTCGTCGAGCTCCGCGAGGCCCGCGACCAGGGTCACGCCGTGGCGGCGGGCGGCGGCGGACCAGGCGGCGACGGTCGGGCCGTCGACGGGCTCGGCGAGGGCGCGGGCCTCCGCCGGGGACTCGAAGACGTAGCCGCTGTTGGTGAGTTCGGGGAGGACGACGACGCGGGCGCCCGCGTTCGCGGCGGCCTCGATCGCCTCCTCGGCGGCGGCCAGGTTGGCCGCCACGTCTCCCACATGGAGGGCGAGCTGGGCGCAGGCCACGGTCGTCGTCATCACAGAGTTCTCCATCATCCCAGGTGCGTCGGGGCGAACATGCGGAGCAGGGCCGGGAGCACCACCACGTGCGGGCCCGGCGCGGACAGGGCCTTCGCCAGGTCGTCGCGGAGCGTCCCGGGGCTCGTACGGACGGCCGGGACGCCGAAGGACTCGGCGAGGGCCACGTAGTCGGGGCGGCTCAGCTCGGTGGCGGTGGCCTGGCCGAAGGCGTCGGTCATGTACTCGCGCAGGATGCCGTAGCCGCCGTCGTCGACGATCAGCCAGGTGACGTCGAGGTCGTGCTGGCGGGCGGTGGCGAGCTCGGCGATCGAGTACAGGGCGCCGCCGTCGCCGGAGACGGCGAGCACGGGCCGGGTGGGGTCGGCGACGGCCGCGCCGAGCGCCGCGGGGAAGCCGTAGCCGAGGCCGCCCGCGCCCTGCGCGGAGTGCATGGCTCCGGGCCAGGCGGACCAGGCCCAGTAGGCGAGGATCGTCATGTCCCAGAAGGAGGGCGAGCCGGCCGGGAGCGCTTCCCGGACCGACCTCAACACCTGCTGTTCCAGGGTCAGTTCCTGTGCGTCGATCCGTTCGCGTACGGCGTTCAGGACCGCCGCGACCCGGGCGGGCGCCGTGGGGTCGGTGCGCTCCGGGACCGTCTCGGCGAGGGCCTGGAGGGCGAGGCGGGCGTCGGCGTGGATGCCGAGCGCGGGGTGGTTGGACTCCAGCTTGCCCGCGTCGGCCTCGATCTGGATGACGCGGCCGCGCGGGGCGAACGTGTGGTAGTTCGAGGAGAGTTCACCCAGTCCTGAGCCGACGACGAGCAGGACGTCGGCGTCCTCCAGGAAGTCGGTGGTGTGACGGTCCTCCAGCCAGGACTGGAGGGACAGCGGGTGCTCCCAGGGGAAGGCGCCCTTGCCGCCGAAGGTGGTGACGACGGGGGCGTCGATCCGCTCGGCGAGCGCGCGCAGCTTGCCCGCCGCGTCGGAGCGGACGACGCCGCCGCCCGCGATGATCGCCGGGCGCTCCGCCTTCGCGAGGAGGTCGGCGGCGACGGCGGTCAGCTCGGGGCGGGGCACCAGGTCGCGGGGCGTGGCGTCCATCGCGGTGACGACGGGCAGCGTCGTCGGGGCGAGGAGCACGTCCTGCGGGATCTCGACCCAGACCGGGCCGTGCGGAGCGGTCAGCGCGGACTCCCAGGCCGCGGCGATGGCCGACGGGATCTGGGAGGCGGTGCGGACGGTGTGGACGGACTTGACCACGTCCCGGAAGGAGCCCTGCTGGTCGCGCAGCTCGTGCAGATAGCCGTGGCGGCCGCCGCCGAGCCCGGCGACGGGCACCTGGCTGCCGATGGCGAGCACGGGCGCGGAGGCGGCTGCCGCCTCCTGGAGCGCGGCGAGCGACATGAGCGCGCCGGGGCCGGTCGAGAGCAGCAGTGGGGCCACCTCGCCGGTGATCCGGCCGTACGCGTCGGCCGCGAACCCCGCGTTGTTCTCGATGCGGAGTCCGACGTAGCGCAGGTCGGAGCGGCGCAGCGCGTCGAACATGCCGAGGGCGTGCTGCCCCGGCAGGCCGAACACGGTGGACGCGCCGAGGCCGTGCAGCGTCTCGACGACGAGGTCGCCGCCGTTGCGTCCTTCGGGTGGGTTGAGCGCGGCCTCGGTCTGCGCGGCGGTGGGCGTCAGTTCCAGGTCGTGGTCGTGCGTCATTCCGCCTCCGCGGGTTCGGGTCTGCGCCGGCTCGCCGTAGGGGGGTGGGTCGAGTCGCGGCTGCGGGCCGGTGGGGGCTGGTCGCGCAGTTCCCCGCGCCCCTGGAGGC
>NZ_JBHYTK010000195.1:0-1989 GCF_042749255.1 Streptomyces sp. NPDC059524
GCACCCTCGCGGGTGCCGCCCTTCTCCGTCGTGGGGGGTGCGGCGTGCGCCGGAGACCCGGAGGTCCCGTCAGCGAGTCTCGGTACGCGCCTGCGTCCTCAGTACGCGCTGTTGACGTTGTCGATCGAGCCGTACTTGTCGGCCGCGTAGTTGGCGGCGGCCGTGATGTTGGCGACCGGGTCGTAGATGTTCGTCGAGGTGCCGGAGACGTGGTACGCGGCGAACGTCGGCGGGATGACCTGCAGCAGACCCTTCGAGGGGATGCCGTTGATCGCGTTGATGTCCCAGCCGTTCATGGCGTTCGGGTTGCCGGAGGACTCGCGCATGATGTTGCGGTGCAGACCGTCGTAGGAGCCCGGGATGCCCTTCGCCTTCATGATGGCGAGGGACTCCTTGATCCAGCCGTCGAGGTTGTTGGCGTAGACCGGCTTGCGGGCGGCGGCGCGGGAAGCGGCCTCGCGGATCTCGCGGTCCTTCTTGGCCTTGGCCTCGGCGTCGGCCTTCGCCTTCGCCTCGGCGGCGGCCTTGTTCTTGGCGTCCTGCTCGGCCTTCAGCTTGGCGGCGATCGCCTTGGCCTTCTCCGACGCGGCGGCCTGCTGGTTGGTGACGCTCGCGTGGACGTCCTGGATGCGCTGCGCACCCGCGTCCGTCGTGAACGCGACGGGGGAGGAGGTGACCTCCTCGGCCTGGGCCTGCGTGTCGTGACCCGGCACCAGAGTGATCGCCAGGGCGGCGGCGCCGAGCGAGGCGACACCGGCGATGGAGAACTTGTGGGCCCGGGTCAGCGGACTATGGCCAAGGGCGCGGAGCTGCTTCATGAGACGGGGACCTCTCGGTGGTTTGGGGGACGGACGTTGCGGGCAGAACCTTCCGGCGCTGAGCAACGGGGGCAATTCTTAGCGGTCGCAAAATTGCGTGGCAAAGGTGTGACGTACGAAGCCGGGTAGTGGATCACAGAACGCGCAAAAAGGACCGGGAGCCAGTTTTCGGCTCCCGGTCCTTGCGTTTTCTCGGGACCAAAGTCCCATCTCGGTCCACTAGGCGACTTCGTAGGTGACGTGCACCCTATGCGCGGCATCACATGGTGCCGCCCCCTGTCTCACTGATAGTTGCCGGTGCAACGCACTCGGTGAGCCTCTGAGAGCTCAGTGAGCCGTTTCCGGCGGCAGCACCAGATGCACGTCCCCGAACTCGTGCCACAGGTACCGGCCGCGCAGCGCCTCCTCGTACGTACGGCGCACCGCCTCCCGGCCCGCGATCGCCTCCAGCATCTGCAGATGGGAGGCCTCGGGCTCGTGCAGCCCGGTCAGCAGACCGTCCACCACCCGCACCCCGCGCTCCGGCGTCACCACCAGATCCGTCCAGCCGCGCGCCGCCCGCACCACCCCGTCCGCCCCCGCCGCCGACTCCACGGCCCGCACACCGGTCGTCCCCACCGCCACGACCCGCCCGCCACCCGCCCGCGCGGCGTTGATCAGCCGCGCCGACGCCTCCGGCACGTCGAAACGCTCCGCGTACGGCGGCTCGTGCGCCTCCGCCGACGACACCCCCGTGTGCAGCGTCACCGGAGCGAACTGCACGCCCCGCCGCACCAGCGCCGCCACCGCCCGCTCCGTGAACGGCCGCGCCGCGCTCGGCATCTCCGCGCTGCCCGCCCCGTCCGCGTACGGCAGCGCGAACACCGTCTGGTACGCCGATAGCGGCTGGTCCCGCCGCGTGTAGGAGTAACGGATCGGCCGCCCGTGCTCGCGCAGCACCGCCGGCACGTCCCCGGTCGCCCGCACCCACCACAGCCGGTCCCCGCCCGCCGCGACCCGCTCCTCGAACACGAGGTGCACACAGCCCGGCAGCGACACCACTTCCCCCGCGGGCCCGCCCGCGCGCGGGCGCGTGGTCCCGCGCCCGTCCGGATCGCGCACCTCGACGGCCCCCCCGCCGGGGTCGCCCCGCGGCGAGGAGTGCGCCCCCACGCGCGCGTGGGCGTGCGTG
>NZ_JBHYTK010000195.1:1999-12665 GCF_042749255.1 Streptomyces sp. NPDC059524
CAGGCCCTCGCCCGGGTTGCGGCGCGGGGGGGGGGCCCCGCCCCCCGGCCCGTCGCCCCCCCCTCCCCCCCCCCCGCGCCCGCCTCGCCCCGCGTCGAGAAGTGCACCACCACGCGCGCGTGGCCGAGCGTCCCGTCCACGGCCGCCGCGAGGGTGGGGGAGGTGTTCACGATCAGCAGGTCCCCCGCACGCAGCTCGCCCGGCAGCTCGGCGAACCGGCGATGCGTGACCTCGGTGCCGCGCGACACCAGCATCCGTACGGAGGACCGGTCCCGGCCCGGCCCCCGCTGCTCGGCCGGCACCCGCGCCGACAGTTCCTCCGGAACACGCAGAGCGAGCGTCATCGGACCTCCTCCTGAAGCGGGCTCTCGGCCGGCGGGCCGTCCATGAGAAGAGAGGGGGCGGAGTAGCGGCCGCTCGCGGGGCGGACGTCCAGCAGACGCAGGAACGCCGGCACGACCTCCTCCGGCCGAGGCACCCCGCTGAGGTCCTCCTCCGGTTCCGCCGCGGCCAGCATCTCCGTGCGCATCCCGCCCGGATCCACCGCCCACACCCGCAGCCCCGGCTCCTCCACGGCCAGCACCGCGGACAGCTGGTCGAGCGCCGCCTTCGTCGCCCCGTAACCGCCCCACGTCCCGTACGCCTCGGCCGCCGCGTCCGAGCTCATGTTGATCACCGCCCCGGCCGGCGCGTCCCGCAGCAGCGGCAGCGCCTCCTGGAGCAGCCCGAGCGGCGCCACCACATTGACCTCCAGCGCCGTGCGGAAGTCATCCAGCGAGTACGCGCCGAGCGGCCGCAGCGGCACCGCGCCCAGCACCCCCGCGTTGTTCACCAGCAGATCGAGACCGCCCAGCTCCCAGGCCGCCGCGATCAGCTCCACCCGGTGCCCGCCGTCCGCGACATCGCCCGCGACCGCTTTCACCGTGCCCCCGTGCCGGCGCAGCTCCGCCGCCGCGTCCTCCAGCGGCCCCGCGGACCGCGCGTCGAGCACCAGATCCCAGCCCCGCCGCGCGAGGGCCTCCGCCAGCGCCCGGCCGAACCCCCGCGAAGCACCCGTGATGATCGCTACCGCCATGACAACCGTCCCCTTGCTCCGTCGCTTCGTCCTGTCGTCCTGCGTGATGTCCTCAACGTAGGAACCGGCCGGTCCCGGGCACCTCAGGCGCGGGTCGCGAGGAGCCAGGGCCCTTCGCCCTACGACCGTCGGCCTAGGCGACCGCCGCCACAGGTCCGATCCGCGCCGTCACCGGCCGCCGGTACGGTGATCTCATGAGTGAGGGACCCCAGTCAGGCCTGGCCGCGGTGAGCGCCGCGCTGCTCGCCATGAGCAGACACCTCGAGGTGCGCGACGTCCTCAAGACGATCGTCGCCTCGGCGCGCGAGCTGCTCGACGCCGAGTACGCGGCGCTCGGCGTCCCCGACGACCACGGCGGCTTCGCCCAGTTCGTCGTCGACGGAGTGAGCGAGGCGCAGTGGAAGGCCATCGGCCCGCTGCCCCGCCAGCACGGCATCCTCGCCGCGATGCTGCGCGACGCCCGCACCGAGCGCCTCGCCGACGTCCGCAAGGACCCCCGCTTCGAGGGCTGGCCCTCCGCCCACCCGGACATGTCCGACTTCCTCGGCCTGCCGATCAAGGACGGCGACGAGACCATCGGCGCCCTCTTCCTCGCCAACAAGCGCTGCTCCAAGCCCGAGGGCGGCTGCGGCTTCACCGAGGACGACGAACAGCTCCTCGGCATCCTCGCCCAGCACGCCGCGATCGCCCTGACGAACGCCCGGCTCTACGAGCGCAGCCGCGAGCTCACCATCGCCGAGGAGCGCTCCCGGCTCGCCCACGAACTGCACGACGCCGTCAGCCAGAAGCTGTTCTCGCTCCGCCTCACCGCCCAGGCCGCCGCCACCCTCGTCGACCGCGACCCGGCCCGCGCCAAGGGCGAGTTGCAGCACGTAGTCGCCCTCGCCGCGGAGGCCGCGGACGAACTGCGCGCGGCCGTCGTCGAGTTGCGCCCCGCGGCCCTCGACGAGGACGGCCTCGTCGCGACCCTGCGCACCCACGTCCAGGTCCTCGACCGGGCCCACGGCGCCCACGTCACCTTCGGCACCCGCGGCGTACGGGCACTGCCCGCCGCCCAGGAGGAGGCGCTGCTGCGCGTCGCCCAGGAGGCTTTGCACAACGCGCTGCGCCACTCCGGCGCCGGGGAGGTCGGCGTGACGCTGGAGAAGTACGGCACCGGCGCGGTCCTGCGCGTCACGGACGACGGCACCGGCTTCGAGCCGCACGCGATACGCCGCGCGGGACGCCATCTCGGCCTGGTCTCGATGCGCGACCGGGCGAGCGGTGTCGGCGGCCGGCTCACAGTGGAATCGGCGCCCGGCAAGGGCACCACGATCGAGATGGAGGTCCCCGGTGGCTGACCGGATCAAGGTGCTGTTGGTGGACGACCACCAGGTCGTCCGCCGGGGCCTGCGTACGTTCCTCGAGGTGCAGGACGACATCGACGTCGTCGGCGAGGCCGCCGACGGCGCCGAAGGGGTCGCCCGCGCCGAGGAGTTGAAGCCCGACGTCGTCCTCATGGACGTCAAGATGCCGGGCATGGACGGCGTCGACGCGCTGCGCCGGCTCCGCGAACTGGCCAACCCCGCCAAGGTGTTGATCGTCACGAGTTTCACCGAGCAGCGCACCGTCGTGCCCGCCCTGCGCGCCGGCGCCGCCGGGTACGTCTACAAGGACGTGGACCCCGACGCCCTGGCCGGCGCCATCCGCTCCGTCCACGCGGGCCACATCCTCCTCCAGCCCGAGGTGGCCGGCGCCCTGCTCTCCCAGGAGGAGAACAACAACGGGCAGGGGAGGGGCGGTTCGCTCACCGACCGGGAGCGCGAGGTGCTCTGCCTGATCGCCGACGGCCGGTCGAACCGGGAGATCGCCCGCGCCCTCGTCCTCTCCGAGAAGACGGTCAAGACCCACGTCTCGAACATCCTCATGAAGCTCGATCTGGCGGACCGTACCCAGGCCGCCCTCTGGGCCGTCCGGCACGGGGTCACGGGCTGACGGACCCCGCGCACACCGGCGCACTACTGCACCGCACCACGGGCGGTTCCCGTCCGGTCTGAGATTCATACTGTCGTGTGGATGTCCCCCGGACGGCGTATCCCCGTGGGGCGGTGCCGCGTTCTCCAGGACACGCCGCGGCGGCTGGCCACGGCGATCGCTAGGAGGACCAAGAAGTGATGAACCTGAAGAAGGCCGCTGCCGTCACCCTCGTCGCCGGTGGCCTCGTCGCCGCCGGTACCGGCATCGCCTCCGCCACCGACGGCGGCGCGCACGCGGGCGGCAAGGCCGTGCACTCCCCGGGCGTCGTCTCGGGCAACGTGATCCAGGCCCCGATCCACATCCCCGTGAACGTCGTGGGCAACACGGTGAACGTGGTCGGCCTCCTGAACCCCGCGTTCGGCAACCTCGGCGTCAACAACTGACGCAGGCCCGCGGTCCCCAGACCTCCCGGCCCCTCGGGTACGCACCCGGGGGGCCGGTCGCGTGCCGTTGACCCCATCGGGGCCATCCACACGGCCCCCCGTGACCTCGCGGGCAAGATCGCGTTGCTCACGGCGAGACCCCATCGCCGGGGTCGTCTTTCTTATCTGGAGGAACTTTTCTCATGAGCATCGCCAAGAAGGCCGCCCTGGTCGTCGCTGTCGCCGGTCTGGCCGCGGGTGCCTCCGCGGGTGCCGCCTTCGCCGACTCCGAGGCGGAGGGCGTCGCCGCCCACTCGCCCGGCGTCGCGTCCGGCAACCAGGCGCAGGTCCCGGTCCACGTCCCCGTGAACGCGACCGGCAACTCGGTCGACGTGATCGGCCTCCTGAACCCGGCCTTCGGCAACACCTCCGTCAACAACTGACGCCCCCCAACCCAAAGGCCCCGCGCCCTCCTCCGCGGGGCCTTTGCCATGCCGGGATCAGAGAGGGGCGGGGCGACGCGGGCCGCCGCGGGACGCGCCCAGCGGGCCCCCTGAGGCTGCACGAAGTGCGCCTTCAGGGGCGCGGGGAACTGCGCGACCAGCCACGACGAAACCCGCACCCGGCATCACACAGCGAGCCCAACGACGCACCCCCGCCGGCGGAGCCGAAACGCTCAGCCCCGCTCCCGCATCTCCACAACGGAGTTGTACGCGGCGACGACAGCCCGCCGAGCCGTCCGCTCGACAGGCCGCAACGCCCCGGCCCGCGCCCCCATCTCCCCCGCACTCACGGCCCCACCATGCCCGGCCTCATGGGCCACATCCACCAGCACCCCCACCCGCTGCGCGAGTTCGAGCACCCGCACGGCCCGAGCCGGATACCCGGGAGCGAGCGCCTCCCGCCCCCGCTCGGCCCGAGCCCGGTACGCGTCGATCGCCGCCTCCGCGACCGGCCCCGACCCGGCCACATCGAGCCGCGTCAACACCTCCGTCGCCTCGCGCAGCGCCTCCGCCAGCTCCCGCTCGGCCTCCCCGAGCGAGGGCACGTCCGCCGGCGGAGCCTCCCGTACGGGCAGGCAGTGCCACAGCACCTCGACGTGCACGTCACCCTCGGGCCCGGCCTCGTACACCTCGGGCACGAGCCCGAGCGCGACCCCGACACAGACGACGGCCTCCTCGGCATCGAGCGCCCGCGCGTTGAACTCCGGCGGCCCGCTCAGCCCCAGCGGATGCCCCGGAGCGGGCAGCGCCACCCGCAGCCCCGTCGCACCGAGCGCCCGCAGCCGCCCGAGCGCGAGCGTGAGCCCGACGGGCCCCGCCTCCCCGGGCAGCCCTTCGACGCGGTGCACCGCGTCCTCGCCCACGATCGCGAGAGCGGCGTCATCAGGTGCGACAAGTCCGGCCAACAGGGCATTTCCCCACGCCGCGAGGCGGCCGGAGCGAGGTTCGGAAAGCATGCGCTCCACCTTAGAAGCCCGACAGGCCCCCAAAAGCCCGACCGATGGAAGGGACGACGCGACCGGTGGCGTAGGTTTTCCCTGGGGACAGCGACCGACCGGCACCGAGCACGCGGCCGGCGGACGCACGAGACAGCCGAGACTGCAATGGGAGACAACGCGCTCATGAGCGATGTACTGGAGCTGGAGGACGTATCCGTGGTCCGCGAGGGCCGGGCTCTGGTGGACCAGGTCTCCTGGTCGGTGAAGGAGGGGGAGCGCTGGGTCATCCTCGGCCCGAACGGGGCGGGCAAGACCACCCTCCTCAACGTCGCCTCGAGCTACCTGTACCCGAGCCAGGGCACCGCCACGATCCTCGGCGAGACCCTCGGCAAGCCCGGCACCGACGTCTTCGAGCTGCGCCCGCGCATCGGCATCGCCGGCATCGGCATGGCCGAGAAGCTCCCCAAGCGCCAGACCGTCCTGCAGACCGTGCTCACCGCCGCCTACGGCATGACCGCCGGCTGGCAGGAGGAGTACGAGGACGTCGACGAGCAGCGCGCCCGCGCCTTCCTCGACCGCCTCGGCATGAGCGACTACCTGGACCGCCGCTTCGGCACGCTCTCCGAGGGCGAGCGCAAGCGCACCCTCATCGCCCGCGCCCTGATGACCGACCCCGAGCTGCTGCTCCTCGACGAGCCCGCCGCCGGACTCGACCTCGGCGGCCGCGAGGACCTGGTCCGCCGTCTCGGCCGCCTCGCCCGCGACCCGATCGCCCCCTCGATGATCATGGTCACGCACCATGTCGAGGAGATCGCCCCGGGCTTCACGCACGTTCTGATGATCCGCCAGGGCAAGGTCCTCGCCGCGGGCCCGCTCGAGCTGGAGCTCACCTCCCGCAACCTGTCCCGCTGCTTCGGCCTCCCGCTGGTCGTCGAGCAGAACGGCGAGCGCTGGACGGCCACCGGCCTGCCCCTGAGCTGACCCCGCACCGGCCGCGCGGAGGACACCTCCGGACGATCTCCCGAGGAATCGTCCCCTGTCCGCGCGGCCACCCGCGGACCTACCATGACCATGTGGCAGACATCGACGCATGGGTGTGGTGGCTGATCGCAGCGGCCGCGCTCGGAATCCCGCTGGTCATCACCGCGATGCCCGAGTTCGGCATGCTGTCCGTGGGCGCCGTCGCCGGCGCCGTGACAGCCGGACTGGGCGGCGGAATCGTGCTGCAGGTCCTCGTCTTCGCCGTGGTCTCGTGCGCCCTCATCGTCGTCGTACGGCCCATCGCCGCACGCCATCGCGCCGGACAGCCCCAACTGGCCACGGGAATCGACGCGTTGAAGGGAAAACAGGCCGTCGTCATCGAGCGCGTCGACCACCGCGGCGGCCGCATCAAACTCGGCGGCGAGATCTGGTCGGCCCGCACCCTCGACGGCGACGCGGTCTTCGAACCCGAACAGCAGGTCGACGTCGTCGACATCGAAGGCGCCACGGCGATCGTGATGTGATCGCGCAGGTGGCCTGAACTCCCCACGTCGCACAGGCGGTTCTGACAGACTCGACGAGCAAGATCCTATGATCTTCCGGTCGGCGGAACGAAGGGCACAGGAAACTCGATGTCAGCGATCATCATCGTCCTGATCATTCTGGTGGTGTTGGTCTTCATCGCCCTGATCAAGACCATCCAGGTCATCCCCCAGGCGAGCGCGGCCATCGTGGAGCGGTTCGGCCGCTACACCCGCACCCTGAACGCGGGGCTGAACATCGTGGTCCCGTTCATCGACTCGATCCGCAACCGCATCGACCTGCGCGAGCAGGTCGTCCCCTTCCCGCCCCAGCCGGTGATCACCCAGGACAACCTGGTCGTCAACATCGACACCGTCATCTACTACCAGGTGACCGACGCCCGCGCCGCGACCTACGAAGTGGCCAGCTACATCCAGGCCATCGAGCAGCTCACCGTCACCACGCTGCGCAACATCATCGGCGGCATGGACCTGGAGCGGACCCTGACCTCCCGCGAGGAGATCAACGCGGCACTGCGCGGCGTCCTCGACGAGGCCACCGGCAAGTGGGGCATCCGCGTCAACCGCGTCGAGCTCAAGGCGATCGAGCCGCCCACCTCCATCCAGGACTCGATGGAGAAGCAGATGCGCGCCGACCGCGACAAGCGCGCCGCGATCCTCACCGCGGAGGGCATCCGCCAGTCCCAGATCCTCACCGCCGAGGGCGAGAAGCAGTCGGCCATCCTCCGCGCCGAGGGCGAGGCCCGCGCCGCCGCCCTGCGCGCCGAGGGCGAGGCCCAGGCCGTCCGTACGGTCTTCGAGGCCATCCACGCGGGCGACCCCGACCAGAAGCTGCTCTCGTACCAGTACCTCCAGATGCTCCCGAAGATCGCCGAGGGCGACGCCAACAAGCTCTGGATCGTGCCCAGCGAGATCGGCGACGCCCTCAAGGGCCTCTCCGGCGCCATGGGCAACTTCAACCCCATGGGCGGCGGTTCGGTCCCCGCCCAGGGCAAGGAGCGCCGCGAGCAGCCGCCCATCGACTGACCGCGCACACGAGAGCGGGCCCACCGACCTCCTGGCCGGTGGGCCCGCTCTCGTACGTACGTCTAGGCCGCGGCGCTCTGACCGTTCAGCCAGTCCGGCAGCGCCTCCATCTCACCCGCGCCGAGCGACAGCAGCATCGCGTCCGCCGGCGTCGGCTCGAACGGCTGCCGCAGCAACGGCATCCCGGCCTCCTCGGGCGTCCGGTCGGCCTTGCGGTGATTGTCCTCGGCGCAGGAAGCCACCGTGTTCAGCCACGAGTCGGCGCCACCGTGGGAACGCGGCACCACGTGGTCCACCGTCGTCGCCCGCCTCCCGCAGTACGCGCACCGGTGCTGGTCCCGTACGAGCACACCCCGCCTCGACCACGGCGCGCGTCTTCGGAACGGCACCCTCACGTACCTGCAGAGCCTGATCACCCGGGGCACCGGGATGTCGATGGCGGCTCCGCGCATGCGCAGATCGGGGTGGGCCTGCTCGACGACGGCCTTGTCCTGGAGCACCAGCACGACGGCTCGGTTCAGCGTCACCGTCGAGAGCGGCTCGAAGCTCGCGTTCAGCACCAGTGTGTCCCGCATCCTGCCCACCTCCCGTACGCAGCGGATCACCCCTCGGCGTCCGTGCGTCAACTCTGGCCGTGCACGCCGAGATGGACAACGCAATAAAAACTGCCCGCCTCCGGCCACTTTCATGACCGGAGACGGGCAAACGTTCAGTGAACGCTTTCGAGGGGCGCTCCTACTCGGCGGGAGCCGCGTACTCCGCGACGACCTGGGCGCGCGCCAGCGTGTGGAAGCGCAAGTTGAACCCGACGACCGCCGGCGAGGCGTCCGCGTCCGGGCCCAGCTTCTCCTGGTCGACCGCGTACACGGTGAAGACGTACCGGTGCGCCGGGTCGCCGGGCGGCGGCGCGGCACCGCCGAAGTCCCTCGTCCCGTAGTCGTTGCGCACCTGGACGGCGCCCTCGGGCAGACCGTCGAACTTCCCGGTGCCCGCACCGGCCGGCAGTTCCGTCACCGACACCGGGATGTCGAACACGGACCAGTGCCAGAAGCCGCTGCCCGTCGGCGCGTCCGGGTCGAAGCAGGACACGGCGAAGCTCTTGGTCTCCGGCGGGAAGCCCTCCCACCGCAGCTGCGGCGAGGTGTTCCCGTCGGCGTACACCTGGGCGTCCCGGAGCACGCCACCCGGCTCGAAGTCCTCGCTCACGACGGTGAACGACGGCACCTGCGGATGAAAGGCATGAGGAAGCGGAGCCCGCTGGGGCTGCTCGGTCACAACGACACCTCCTGGTTGGGCACAGACAAAGTCCGACCCTGGAAACCCTAGAACCAGTTCTTCTTGCTGCCGACCTCGGACAGCCACTGGTGCAGGTACGCCGACCAGTCCGTGCCCTGGAAGTCGTGGTGCCCGACCACGAAGGAACGGAACGTGTCGCTGCCCTCGCTGAACAGACCCGGCTTCTTGTCCATCTCCAGGACGACGTCCATCTCCCGGTCGTCGGCCACGAAGCTGAGCTCCACCTGGTTCAGCCCGCGGTACTGCTGCGGCGGGAAGAACTCGATCTCCTGGTAGAACGGCAGCTTCTGCCGCGTACCGCGGATCCGGCCGCGCTCCATGTCCGCGCTCTTGAAGCGGAAGCCGAGCTGGATGAAGGCGTCGAGGATCGCCTGCTGCGACGGCAGCGGGTGCACGTTGATCGGGTCCAGGTCACCGGAGTCGACCGCGCGGGCGATCTCCAGCTCGGTGGTCACCCCGATGTTCATGCCGCGCAGCGCCTGCCCGTCGATCATGGTGACCGGCGTCTCCCACGGGATCTCGAGCCCGAAGGGCACCGCGTGCACCGCGCCGGCCTGCAGCTGGAAGGCACCGCCGAGACGGACCTTGGTGAACTCGATGTCCTGCTTGGTCTCCTGGTCGGCGCCCTCGACCTCGACGCGGGCCTGCAGTCCGACCGACAGCCCCTCGATCTCCTGATCGACGGAACCGCCCTGGATCCGCACCTCGCCCTGCACGACGCCGCCGGGCACGACATTGACCTCGGTGAGCACGGTCTCCACGGACGCCCCGCCCGCACCCAGGCTCGCCAACAGCCGCTTGAACCCCATGAACGATCTCCTCCGTCGACTTACTACTGCTGACTACAAACGCGATGGACGGCCGCCTGGTTCCTCGCCGGCCCACGCCGCCCCTGCACTACGCTCGGACGGCATGATCGCGGCCCCTGACCGTACGCCCCTCACCCGGGACTTCTTCGACCGACCTGTACTGGAGGTCGCCCCGGACCTCCTCGGACGCACCCTGGTCCGCCGCACCCCGGACGGCCCGATCGAACTCCGCCTCACCGAGGTGGAGGCGTACGACGGCGCGAACGATCCCGGCTCCCACGCCTTCCGCGGCCGGACGGCCCGGAACACGGTGATGTTCGGTCCGCCCGGACACGTGTACGTCTACTTCACCTACGGCATGTGGCACTGCATGAACTTCGTGTGCGGCCCCCCGGGCCAGGCGAGCGGGGTCCTGCTCCGGGCCGGCGAGATCACGGAGGGCGCCGAACTCGCCCGCAAACGTCGACTCTCGGCCCGATACGACAAGGAACTGGCCAAAGGACCGGCCCGCCTGGCCACGGCCCTCGGAGTGGACCGTGCCCTCGACGGCGCGGACGCCTGCGGCCCGCCCGACTCCCCGTTCACCATCCTGCGCGGCACCCCCGTCCCCGCCGACCAGGTACGCAAGGGGCCGCGCACCGGAGTCTCGGGCGACGGGGCCGTTCACCCCTGGCGCTTCTGGGTCGCCGACGACCCCACGGTCAGCCCGTATCGGGCCCACACACCACGCCGCCGTTCAACTTGACTCTCCCCCCGCGGGGTCCGTAATGTAGCCCGAGCCGCTGAAACCGGTACGGCTCTCAGCCAGTCATCGGAAGCGGCCAAACCACTACCTACGACTTCCCCCAGCGGGGTCTCTTTCGTCATGCCTGCATGTCGAAATTCGAACCCGCGAATCTCGATTATGAGTTACCGGGGAAATCGGCTAACGTAGCGGTCACGCCGAAAGGCAAAGGCCCTCCAACGGCCACCGGAAATGAAATCCGAACCGGAAACGGAACGGAAAACGGATCTGGTAAGGTTGGAAACGCAAGACCGAAGGGAAGCGCCCGGAGGAAAGCCCGAGAGGGTGAGTACAAAGGAAGCGTCCGTTCCTTGAGAACTCAACAGCGTGCCAA
>NZ_JBHYTK010000196.1:0-12652 GCF_042749255.1 Streptomyces sp. NPDC059524
ACCAACCCCGCCGTCCTCGCCTTCCTCCGCGAACACGGCGACGACCTCGTCCTGTGCGTCCACAACTTCTCCCGCTTCGCCCAACCCACCGAGCTCGACCTCAGCCCCTACACCAGCCGCCACCCCGTCGAGCTGATCGGCGGCGTCCGCTTCCCCGCCATCGGCGAACTCCCCTACCTGCTGACCCTGGCCGGACACGGCTTCTACTGGTTCCGCCTGCGCGCGGAAGGCACCCCCGTCCACCCCTGAACCCGGTCGAACGCGCGTGCCCTGGCCCCGTTTCCGTGTGCGGGCCCTGGGCACGCTCCCCCTATCGCGGAACGCTCGTCGCTCTCCCCCCGGGAAAGGACGCGACGCCATGTCGGAAGCCGCAGCCCGCAGCACCGCCCCCGCCGGCGGCGGGGCCCGTCCCGCTCTCACCGACTCCCTCGCCTCGCCGCTGCGCGACTGGCTGCCCCGCCAGCGCTGGTTCGCGGGCAAGGGCCTGCCGGTCACCGGGATCGACCTCGACGCGGTGACCCCGCTGCTGCCGGGGGCCGCCCTGCTCCACATCCTGCTCCGCGCGCACCAGCCGCCCGCGGAGGAGGGCCCCGGCGAGCGCTACCAGCTCCTGATCGGCGTGGACGAGCGCGTGCCACCGGCTCTCGCCCCGGCCGTCATCGGCCACGTCGACCGGGGCCCGCTCGCCGGGCTCACCGTGTACGACGCGCTCCAGGACCCGCGCCGCGCGGCCGTTCTGCTGGAACGTCTCCGCACCCCGGGACCCCTCGGTGACCTGCGCTTCCACCGGGGCCCGCACGGCCGCGTCCCGCCCGGCCTCCCGGCCCGCCCGCTCCGCGCCGAGCAGTCCAACTCCTCGGTCGTGTACGGCGACCGGCTCATCGCCAAGGTCTTCCGCCGCGTCCGCCCCGGCACCAATCCCGACCTGGAACTGCCCCTCGCGCTGGCCCGCGCGGGCTGCACCCGGGTCCCGGCGCCGGTCGCCTGGTTCGAGACGTACGAGAGCGGGGGCGCGGGCGAGCCGACCACCCTCGGCATCCTCCAGCCCTATGTGCGCGGCGCCACCGACGGCTGGGAACTCGCCCTGAGCCGGCTCGCCTCCGGCATCGACTTCACCGCCGAGGCCCGAGAGCTGGGCCGGGCCACCGCCGAGGTGCACGCCGCCCTCGCCGGGAGCCTGCCCACGGTCACGCTGACCCGGCCCCGGACCGAGGAGCTGGCCGCGGCGATGATCCGGCGCCTCCACGCGACCGCCCGCCAGGTGCCCGCGCTGCTGCCCCACGTGCCGGCGCTGCGCGGCGCCTTCGCGGACCTGGCCGCGGGCGCGCCCGTGCGGCGGGCCCAGCGGATCCACGGCGACCTGCACCTCGGCCAGTTCCTGCGCACCCGGTCCGGCGACTGGCAGCTGATCGACTTCGAGGGCGAACCGTCGCGGCCGCTCGCCGAGCGCCGCATGCCGCACCCTCCGCACCGGGATGTCGCGGGCATGCTCCGCTCCTTCGACTACGCGGCGCGCAGCCACCGCCCGTACGACCCGTCGTGGGCCCGGGCGTGCCGGGCGGCGTACTGCGAGGGCTACGCGGCGGCGACGGGCTGCGACCCCCGCGCGGACCCGCCGCTGCTCCGCGCCTACGAGACGGACAAGGCGGTCTACGAATCCCTCTACGAGGCCCGCCACCGCCCCACCTGGCTAGAGGTCCCCCTGGCGGCCCTCTCCGAACTGGCCTCACCGGGCTAGCAGCACACGAAGTGCGCCTTCAGGGGCGCGGGGCCGTATCCCATCAGCGACTCCGTCGCGGGGCACGACCAACGGGCCCCTGGGGGCGCACGAAGTGCGCAGGTCAGGGGCGCGGGGAACTGCGCGACCAGCCACGACGAAACCCGCACCCGGCAACGAGACGAACCCCGACGGCGAGATCCCACCCCAGGACCAGGAGGCCTCCCCCCGTGACCCCCCGCCCCGCCCCGGTCCCGCCAGAAGACCGACGACGCCTGCTGAACGCCACCCACCACAACCCCCACGCCGTCCTCGGCACCCACAAACCCGCCCCCACCAAACCCCTGGCCATCAGAACCTGGCACCCGTACGCCGAGTCCGTCACCGTCCACCTCCCCGACGGCGCCGCCCCCATCCCCCTCCACCCGGACGGCGACGGCTTCTTCACCACCGCACTGGACCTCCCCGATCCCCCGCCTCCCTACGAGCTGGAGATCACCTACGCGGGCACGCGCATCCGCACCCCGGACCCGTACACCCTGCTCCCCTCCCTCGGTGAACTCGACCTGCACCTGATCGGCGAGGGCCGGCACGAGCAGCTCTGGAAGGTCCTGGGCGCGCACCCCATGCGTCACCAGAACATCAGAGGCACCCGCTTCACGGTCTGGGCACCGAACGCCCTCGGCGTCCGCGTGGCCGGGGACTTCAACCGGTGGGACGGAGCCGCCCACACGATGCGCTCGCTGGGCGGGACGGGAGTCTGGGAGCTGTTCGTCCCGGGCCTCGGCGAGGGCGAGCTGTACAAGTACGAGATCACCCGCCCCGACGGCACCCGCACCCTGCGCGCCGACCCGCTGGCGACCCGTACCGAGACCCCGCCCGCCACCGCGTCGATCGTGCACTCGAGCCACTACACGTGGCACGACGAGGACTGGCTGCGCACCCGCGCCGCACGGCCGGCGCACGAGGCGCCGTTCTCCGTCTACGAGGTCCATCTCCCGTCCTGGCGCCCGGGCCTGACCTACCGCGACCTGGCCGTCCAGCTCCCCGCGTACGTCGCCGACCTGGGTTTCACGCACGTGGAGCTGATGCCGGTCGCCGAGCATCCCTTCGGCGGTTCATGGGGCTACCAGGTGACCGGCTTCTACGCCCCGACGGCCCGCCTCGGCACGCCGGACGACTTCAAACACCTGGTGGACGCCCTGCACCGGGCCGGCATCGGCGTGATCATGGACTGGGTCCCCGCGCACTTCCCGCGCGACGACTGGGCCCTGGCCGAGTTCGACGGCCGCCCCCTGTACGAGCCCGCCGACCCGCTGCGCGCCGCGCACCCCGACTGGGGAACGCTGGAGTTCGACTACGGCCGCCGGGAGGTCCGCAACTTCCTCGTGGCGAACGCCGTGTACTGGTGCGAGGAGTTCCACATCGACGGCCTGCGCGTGGACGCGGTCGCCTCGATGCTCTACCTCGACTACTCGCGCGAGCAGGGTCGATGGACCCCGAACGCGGCGGGCGGCCACGAGAACCTCGACGCGGTCGCGTTCCTCCAGGAGATGAACGCGACGCTGTACCGCCGCGTGCCCGGCGTCGTCACGATCGCCGAGGAGTCGACGGCCTGGGACGGCGTCACCCGCCCCACCCACCACACGGGCCCCACGGGCTTCGGGGGTCTCGGCTTCGGCCTCAAATGGAACATGGGCTGGATGCACGACTCGCTCGGCTACGTCGCCCACGACCCGGTGCACCGCGCGCACCACCACCACGAGATGACGTTCTCGATGGTCTACGCGTACAGCGAGAACTACGTGCTGCCGATCTCCCACGACGAGGTCGTCCACGGCAAGCGGTCCCTCGTCTCGAAGATGCCCGGCGACTGGTGGCAGCAACGCGCCACGCTCCGCGCCTATCTGGCCTTCATGTGGGCCCACCCGGGCAAGCAACTCCTGTTCATGGGCCAGGAGTTCGCGCAGGGCGCCGAGTGGTCGGAGGCGCACGGCCCGGACTGGTGGCTGCTCGACCCGGCGTACGGAGCGGAGCGGGACCACCGGGGCGTACGGGATCTGGTCCGCGACCTGAACGCCACGTACCGCGCGACCCCCGCGCTCTGGGAGCAGGACACCACCCCGGCCGGCTTCTCCTGGGTCCTCGGCGACGCGGCGCAGGACAACGTCTTCGCGTTCCTGCGCCACGCCACCGATGGCAGCCCTGTCCTGTCGGTCTCGAACTTCTCCCCCGTGCTCCGCCACGACTACGCCCTGCCGGCCCCCGCCGGCTCCTCCACCTGGCACGAGGTCCTCAACACGGACGCCGCCCGGTACGGGGGCAGCGGGGCAGGCAACCCCGGCCCCCTGAAAGCGGACCCCGCCCTGAAGCTGACCCTGCCTCCCCTGGCGACGGTGTGGCTGACTCCTTAGGCCAACGCGGCCGGCACCTCCCCGGCATGCAGCACGCCGAGGCGCTGGGTGGCCCGGGTGAGGGCCACGTACAGGTCGCTGACCCCGAAGAGCCCGGGCTCGACGACGAGTACGGAGTCGAACTCCAGGCCCTTGGCCTGCCGCGGGTCCAGCAGGACGACATCCCGCGTCAGATCGGGCTCGGCTCCGACGACGACGCCGTCGACGCCCCGCGCGACCACCTCGTGGAGCGATCGGGGCGCGATCACCGCGAGCCGTCCCTCCTCGGGGGCCAGCTCCACGACGGCCTGGGCGACCGCGGCCCCGAGATCGTCGGCCTGCCGGACCCAGGGGGCGACGCCGGTCGACC
Organism: Streptomyces sp. NPDC059524; assembly: GCF_042749255.1. Taxonomy (NCBI): domain Bacteria; kingdom Bacillati; phylum Actinomycetota; class Actinomycetes; order Kitasatosporales; family Streptomycetaceae; genus Streptomyces; species Streptomyces sp. NPDC059524. The sequence goes on from NZ_JBHYTK010000196.1 coordinate 4,481, forward strand.
GCACCGAGGCCGGCGGCTCGTAGCCCGGGATCTCGGCCCGCAGCACTCGCGCCGCGAGCTCCATGATCTCGGACGGCGTCCGGTAGTTGACCCCGAGCCGGGTGTGCTCGTACCGGTCCTCGACGTACGGCGCGAGGATCTCGGACCACGCCCCGACACCGGCCTCCTCGGACGTCTGCGCCGGGTCGCCGACGAGCGTCATGGAGCGGGTGGGCGAGCGCCGCATGAGAAGCCGCCACGCCATCGGGCTGAGCTCCTGCGCCTCGTCGACGATGATGTGGCCGAACGCCCAGGTGCGGTCGGCGGCGGCCCGCTCCGCGGCGCTGCGGTGGTCCTCCTCCTCGTACCAGTCGGCGACCCGGTCCGCGTCGACGATGTCGTGCGCGGCGAGCACCTCCGACTCGTCCTCGTCCTCGAACTCGTAGGTCTCCGAGCCCTTCGACAGGTCGAGCACGCCCTGCGCGTAGGCGATGCGCTCCTGACGGGCGGCCTCGGCGGCGGCGCGCTCGGCGCTGTCGTCGTGCCCGAGGAGTTCCGCGGCCTCGTCGAGCAGCGGCACGTCGGCCGGGGTCCACGGCTGGTCCCCGTCGGCGGGGGCGCGCCGGATCGCCGCCGCGTCCTCGTCCGTCAGGTGCGTGGGCTCGGCGAGGTAGTCGGCCAGGAAGCGCTGTGGCGTGAGCTGCGGCCACAGTTCCTCGATCGCGGCGTGCACGTCGGGGCTCGCGGCGACGGCCTTGCCGAGCTGGGCGATGTCGTCGGGTCCCAGGAAGTTCGGGCCGCCGTAGGGGTCCGCGCCGATCCGCTCGGTGAGCTGGGCGGTGAGCGCGTCGATGACGCGGAACGCGAAGTGCGGGCGGGCGAGGTTGTGCGGCAGCTTGGTGTCGCGGGCCGCCTGCCGGGCCTCGTAGGCGATCTCCCAGTCGAGGACGAGGTCGCCGTCGTCGTGCGGGACGACGATCGGGGCGCCGGGCATGGGCAGTTCCTGCCGGTCGGCGACGGCTGCGGCGAGCGCCCCGGCCATCGCGGCGGCGCCCTTGACGGCGGCGGCGCGCGGGCTGTCGGTGCCGGTGGCGTGGACGCCGGGGAACAGCTCGGCGACGGTGGACAGAAGCACACCCGTCTCGCCGAGCGCGGGCAGCACCTCGGAGATGTACTTCAGGAACGCCGGGTTCGGGCCGACGATGAGGACGGCCCGCTTGGCGAGCAGTTCCCGGTGCTCGTAGAGCAGGTAGGCGGCGCGGTGCAGCGCGACGGCGGTCTTGCCGGTGCCGGGGCCGCCCTCGACGACGAGCACGCCCTGGTGCGCGTGCCGGATGATGTTGTCCTGCTCGGCCTGGATGGTCTGCACGATGTCGCCCATGCGGCCGGTGCGGGCGCTGTTGAGCGCGGCGAGCAGCACGGCGTCGCCGCTCGGGTCCTCGTACCCGGTCCGCTCGGCGTCGTCGAGGTCGAGGATCTCGTCGTGCAGTTCGGTGACGGTACGGCCGTCGAGCGTGAGGTGCCGGCGGCGCCGCAGCCCCATGGGGGTGTGTCCGGTCGCGAGATAGAAAGGCCGGGCGACGGGGGCACGCCAGTCGATCAGGATCGGCGTGTGTTCGGTGTCGTCGCGGCGAATTCCGATGCGACCGATGTGGTGCGCCGTACCGTCCTTGAGATCGATGCGGCCGAACGCGAGGGATCCCTCCACGGCATTCAGCGCGGCGAGCAGCCCGGACCGTTCCACGACCAGCAGGTCCCGCTCCAGGCGGGCCTGCTGGCCCGTCCCGACCGGCGTGATCGCGTCCCGGACCGAGTCCGCGGCCTCGCCGCGCAGTTCGTCGACGCGCGCGTACAGCGTGTCGATGAATTCCTGTTCCTTCTGCAATTCTTTCTGCGATGCGGCGGTTTCCCGGCTTGACAAAACGGCTCCCTGCCCGGTACGGTGTTGTTTATTGGCCCCCGGTGAGGGGCCTTTTCTGTGGGTACACAGAAACACCGAATATACCCCGGGCGGGGCACGCATTCCAATCGGTGGGGAAATTCCCCGAAGCTTCAGAGGGCCTCCGCCAATTCCTCGAGCAGCCGCCGCTTCGGCCGGGCGCCGACTCGCGACCACACCGGCTCGCCGTCCTTGAAGACCATCAGCGTCGGCATCGACAGCACCCCGTACTTCACCGCGGTGTCCGGATTGGCGTCGACGTCGATCGCCACGACGTCGAGCCGCTCGCGCTCCTCCTCGGCGACGGCCTTCAGCACGGGCGCCAGCTGCTTGCACGGACCGCACCACTCGGCGGTGAACTCCACCAGCACCGGCCGGCCCGCCTTGAGCACCTGCTCGTCGAAGTCCGCGTCGGTCACGTCCCGAAACGCCATCTCTGTCACTCCCCTGGTTCGCCGGGTACTGATGCGTTCAGTACCGATTCGTTCAGTTCGCAGCGCGGCGCGGACTCCTCCGCGGCCAGCGCCTCCATGGCCTCCTCGGCGCGCGCCAGCTGCGCGCCGACCTTCTCCCGTACGGCGCTCAACTCGCCGATCAGCGCGTCGAGTTCGGTGAGCTTGGCCCGGTACACGGCGAGCGACGCCGGACAGGAGTCGCCCTCCGGGTGCCCGGCGCGCAGGCACTCCACGAACGGTCGGGTCTCCTCCAGGTCGAACCCGAAGTCCTGCAGCGTGCGGATCTGGCGCAGGGCGCGCAGGTCCGCCTCGTCGTAGGTCCGGTATCCGTTGCCGCCGCGCCGGGCGGGCAGCAGCCCGCGCGACTCGTAGTACCTGAGCGTCCGCGTGGTCGTACCGGCGCGGTCCGCGAGCTCTCCGATGCGCATGCCCCGACCGTAAACCTTGACGCCGGGGTCAAGGCCAGCGTCCACCGCCGCGGATCATGTACGGAACACCGGAATACCCACGGGCGTACGGGAATTGGACCGAGAGACCGCACCACACACTGGAGGATCCACGTGACCGCGATCTCCGTCCGCTACGTCGGCGGACCCACGTCCGTCATCGAGACCGGCGGCCTGCGCCTGCTCACCGACCCCACGTTCGACGCCCCGGGCGAGTACCCGGTGGGCTCCCGCACCCTGGTGAAGACAGCCGGCCCCGCCGTCGCCGCCGACGCCATAAGACCGGTGGACGCGGTGCTGCTGTCGCACGACCACCACCCCGACAACCTGGACGGGGCCGGCCGCGCCCTGCTCGCCGACGTCCCGCTGGTGCTGTCCACGGCGGCGGCCCACGAGCGGCTCGGCGCCGAGGTCACCGCTCTGCCCGTCTGGGAGCACGTGGAGCTGCCGCGTCCGGACGGTGGCACCCTGCGCGTGACGGGTGTGCCCGCGCTGCACGGCCCCGAGGGCAGCGAGCCGCTGGTCGGCGAGGTCACGGGCTTCGTCCTGTCCGGCGAGGGCCTGCCCACGGTGTACGTGTCGGGGGACAACGCCTCGCTGGACCGGGTCCGCGAGGTCGCCGCGCGCTTCCCGGCCGTCGATGTCGCCGTCCTGTTCGCGGGCGCGGCCCGCACCCCGCTCGTGCCGGACGCGCCGCTCACCCTCACCAGCGCGGACGCGGCGGAGGCGGCGCGGATCCTGGACGCCCGGCACGTGGTGCCGCTGCACTTCGAGCACTGGGGGCACTTCACCGAGGACGGGGCCGCGCTGACGGCGGCGTTCGCCGCGGCGGGGCTGAGCGAGCGTCTTCACCTGCTCAAGCCCGGAGAGACGTTCCAGCTCTGACCCGTGGGATCACCGGTCGGAGGGCTCCTCGCGGGGAGCCTCCGGCCAGTCGCCGCGCCCGGCCACGTGCAGGACGAGCGCGGCGATGTTCCACGCGTCGTCCTCGCCCCGGTGGTGCGGCCCCTCCAGCGGCAGCCCGGCCACGCCCAGCGCCTGCGCCATGCCGGGCCGCCGGCGCAGCCCGTGGCTCCCGGTGAAGACGGCCTTGGCGTTGATGTGCGTACGCCCGAAGGGATAGAGCGCCCCGGGCGCCGCGCACTGCCGCTCGAACTGCTTGCGGTCGTAGTCGCCCCAGCTCGCCCAGGCCCTGGTCCGCGCCGCGTGCTCGTCCCGCAGGATCCGGCAGGCCTCCGCGAAGGAGACCCCTCCCGCGACCTGGTCCTGCGTGAGCCCGGTGAGCTCGGTGCAGAACGGGCTGACGCTGGACCGCTCGGGCCGCACCAGGATCCCGTGCCGCGCGATCCGCTCACCGGCCGCCAGGTCCACGACGGTCAGCCCGACCTCGATGATCTCGCTGACGGCTCCGGGCGGCGGCTGTCCGTCCCAGCAGGTGGCCTCGACGTCGATGACGTTGAGGAGGTGCGGGTGGCGTTCCGGCGGCACGCTGGTCATGCGCGGCAGCGTACGGATCCGTCCCGGGCCCGGGCGAGCGGATTACGGCCAGTCGACCAGGGCCAGGAACACCAGGTAGGCGACGACGATCATGGCGGGAGCCGCGACCGCGAGGCGGGTCCTGCGGGCCGCGAACCGTGCCGCGGCCCTCTCCCGGTGCGGCAGCGCCCATGCGACGGTCAGCAGCAGGACGGCCACGCCGACCAGGAGGAAGAAGACCGCGATCGCCCGGTAGAAACTCGCGTCGAACCGGTCCGACTGAGCGCGCGTGCACGCGTCACAGGCCATCGGCGCGAGCGCCGCGAATCCGAAGGCGCAGTATCCGGCCAGCAGGGTCACCACGCTGGAGAGCAGCGGGGCGAACCACCAGCCGCGGACCACCTCGGAGTGGGTGGCAGGCAGCAGCTCGGGGCTCCGTCCGTTCCTCATGCTTCGAGGAAACCTCCGGACGGAGCGCTCCGCCTGAGCCCCCGTACTCAGGGCCTACTCAGCCACGGGGCCTACTCGGCCGCCCCGAAGCTCACCTCCGCGGTGTCCACGGTCCCGCCGCGGCGGCCCGGCGCCTTCTGGAAGCCCCAGTACAGGTTGGTGTGCGCGATGACCAGCTCCGGGGCGGGCGCCCCGAACTGGGTCAGGTCCTCCGTCGTGTGCGCGTCACCGACGAGCGTCACGTCGTAGCCGCGCACGAAGCCGCCGTGGAGCGTCGAGCGGATGCACGCGTCGCTCTGGGCGCCGCTCACGACGAGCCGCCCCACCCCCCGCTCGGCGAGCAGCGCCTCCAGCTCGGTGTCCTCGAAGGAGTCCCCGTAGCGCTTGTGGACCAGCGGCTCGCCCTCGCGCCGGCGCAGCTCGGACACGTACTGCCAAGCCTCGCTCCCCTCCTTCAGGCCGCCGTCGTCGGAGTGCTGCACCCAGATCACGGGCACGTCCTCGGTGCGCGCGCGGTCGACGAGCGACGCGATGTTCGCGATGACCTCGTCGCGGCGGGGTGCGCCTTCGACGACCCCGTTCTGCACGTCGATCACCAGCAGTGCGGTGCCGGGCCTGTCGGGCAGAGTGGTCATGGTGCGAGCCTCCTGGTGGGTGGTCCTCGTCGGACGTCCTGGTAGGTCGTTCTCCAACTGCCGCCACCCTAGGCCGCCCCACTGACAACAGCCCCGGGACGTCTTCCTCAGCCCTGGCCCGCGAGCACCGGTTCGCCCGGTTCTCCGGCCTCGGCCGGCGTCTGCTCCCCGTCGGCGTCCTGCGCGGCGCCCCGCCCCTTGCGCGGCAGCAACACCCCCACCAGCACGGTGCCCACGCCGAGGATCACCGCCCCGACGACGCTCGTGTGCGCCACCGCGTCCGAGAACGAGGAGCCCACCGCGTCCGCCATCTGCCGGGCGCCGTCGGCGAGTTGTCCCGCCTGCGCCTTCAACTGCGCGGCCTGCTGCCGGTCTCCGGCGGCCGCCGCCTGCCCGGCGAGCTTGTCGGCCTGCGCCCCGATCTGCCGTGCGACCGCATACCCGGCACCCACCGAGTCCTGCGCGGTGGCCAGCGCCTCTCCGGGCAGCTTCGTCCCGGCGGTGGCGTCGGACAGGTGCGAGGAGTACGAACCGGCGAGCACGGAGCCCAGGATCGCGATGCCGAGCGAGCCGCCGAGTTCGAGGGAGGTGTCGTTGACGGCTCCGCCCACGCCGAGCTCGGCCTCCGGGAACGCGCCCATGATCGCGTCGGTGCAGGGCGAGAGCGCGAGCCCGATGGCGAGCCCGAGGATCACGAGCGGCAGCACGAAGTCCCCGTACGAGGATCCGGCGTCGACGCGCGTCAACAGGGCCAGCGCGGTGGTGCCACCGACCATGCCCGCGGTGACGGTGATCTTCATGCCGATGCGCGGGGTGAGGTACCCCGTGAGCGCGGACCCGACGAACACGGCACCGGCCAGCGGCAGCATCCGTACACCGGTCTCCAGGGCGTCGTAGCCGAGCACGAACTGGAGGTGCTGGGTCAGGTAGTAGAACGCGCCGAAGACGGCCAGGAAGAAGAGGGCGACGGCGAGGTTCGACCCGGCGAACCGGCGGTTCGCGAACCGGCGCACGTCCAGCACCGGCCGCGGGTGCCGAAGCTCCCACAGCACGAACGCGACGAGCGCGACCCCGGCGACCACGGCCGCGCCGACGGCCTTCACGCCCCAGCCGAAGTGCGGCCCCTCGATGATCATGTAGACGAGCGCGCCGACCCAGACCACGGACAGCAGCCCGCCGACGTAGTCGATCCGGTGCTGGTGGGCCGCCTTGGACGGCGGTACGAGGACGAGCGCGCCCACGATCGCGAGCACGGCGACCGGCACGTTGATGAGGAAGGTCGAGGCCCAGCCGTGGTCCCGCAGCAGCGCACCGGCGACCAGCGGCCCGGCCGCGATGGCCAGCCCCGCGGTCGCGGTCCACAGCACGATCGCCTTGGCCCGCTCCCCCTTGGGGAACGTCGCGGCCAGCAGCGACAGCGTGGCCGGCATGATCATCGCCGCGCCGACGCCCATCACGGCGCGAGCGGCGATGACCCCGGTCCCGCTGTCGACGAGCGACCCGGCGACCGCGCCACCACCGAACACGACCAGGCCGAGGATCAGCGCCCCGCGCCGGCTGTACTTGTCGCCGATCGCGCCGAGCAGCAGCATCAGGGCCGCGTACGGCACGGTGTAGCCGTCGATGACCCACTGCAGGTCGGCGCTGGTCAGGCCCAGGTCCTGCGTCATGTCGGGTGCCGCGACGGTCAGTGCCGTGTTGGCCATGACGATGATCAGCAGGCTGAGGCAGAGCACGAGAAGCGCCCACCAGCGGCGGGCGTACGGCCGGTCCATCGATTCGACCGGCTCGTTCATGACGAGACGCATGGCGGGCAGCCCCTCCCGGAAGCAGAGATCACGCGGCGCATCATGCTGCACACCGCTGTGCAATTACACACTGCTGTGCAATCTACGCCCTTGCACAGCAGTGTGCAAAACGATGGCGCCCGCTCCGTCTCCCGAGGGCCCGTGCACAATGAACGGCGTGACTTCCGTACGAGCCGACGCCAACCGCCGCCGCATCCTCGACGTCGCGCTCGCCGAGCTGCTGCGCGACCCGGACGCCTCCATGGACCAGATCGCGCGCGCGGCCGGCGTGGTGCGCCGCACGGTGTACGGGCACTTCCCCAGCCGGGACGCGCTCGTCGGGGCCCTGGTGGACGACGCGGCCCAGGCGGTCGCGGCCGCGCACCTCGCGGGCCGTGAGGGCATCGAGGACCCGGCGGAGGCGGTGGCCCACTCGATCGTGGCGATCTGGCCGATCGCCGACCGCTACCGCCTCCTGGTCCACCTCGCCCAGCGCAGCGTCACGATGGAGGGCATCCGCGCCCGCCTCGCCCCGGTCCGCGAGGTCTGCGCCCAGCTCATCGAACAGGCCGTGGAGAAGGGCGAGTTCGTCTCGCCGCTCCCCGCCGCCGCGTTGGCGTACGTGCACGAGCAGGTCCTGTTCGGCCTGATGGAAGCCGTGAACGACGGCGCCCTCCCGGCGAAGGACGCGGGCCGCGCGGCGGTCGTCGCCGTGCTCTCCTCGGCGGGCTACCCCGCGCGGGAAGCGGAGCGCCTGGCCGACAGCGCGGCGACCCGCTCCCGCTAGGACCGCATCGGACCTACATTGCGCCTGTCGTCCCTCTCCACCAGGCCGGCAAGACCGTTCGGCCGGCGAAGCCCGCCACGAGAGGACGACCCGATGTCCGAATTGACGCCCCGGCGGAATTGCCCGTAAACGCAGAAAACCCCGGACCGTGTCCCGGTCCGGGGTTTTCTTCAAAATTTGTTCGGCGGCGTCCTACTCTCCCACAGGGTCCCCCCTGC
>NZ_JBHYTK010000197.1:0-12559 GCF_042749255.1 Streptomyces sp. NPDC059524
GTCGAACCGTCCGGCGGGCCCTCCGGGGCCGGCCGTCGCTACGTGAGCGGGGTCGAGGGCAGCGCGGGCGCCGCGGGCAGCGAGGACGTCGGCAGGGTCGACGTCGACGGGAGCGTGGACGTCGACGGGAGCGTGGACGTCGAGGGCAGCGTGGACGTCGACGGCAGGCTCGACGTCGGCAGCTGCGGCAGCGCGGGCAGGCCCGGCAGGTTCGGCGCGGGCAGACCGCCGCTCAGCAGCGTGGCCGCGACCACGTTGACGAGGTTGGTGAGGACGACCGGGGCCTGGGTGGCGACGGTCGCGGCGTCACCCGCGGCGGCCGCCTTCAGCAGGGCGTCCACGGCGGACTGGAGCGCGGTGAGGGCGTCGCCCTTCACGTCGAGCGGGGCCTGGGCGGCGCGCGGGGCGCCGGCGGCCGGGGCGTTCGGCACCGCGGGGGCCGCGGCCTTCGCCGCGTCGATCGCGGACTTCACCGCGTCGGTGTGCTTGGTGACGTCCTCGGCGGACAGCTTGCCGCCGTCGGCCTTGAGGACGGCGTCGAGGAGGTCGGTGACCGGCGTCAGGACGCCGCCGACGTCGTGCAGGGTCTTGGTCTGGGCGAGCAGGGCGTCGGCGCCCGGGACCGGGGCGGACGACACGTCCGTGCGGCTGGTCGGCTCATGGGCGGAGCCCGCGGCGATGGCGGGGGCCGCCGCGCCTATCAGGAGAGTGGCGCAGAGGAGGGAGCCGGCGAGCGGCCGTACGGGAAAAGCGGACATGATGGAACCTTCCGAGGGTTTTCGGTGATGCAGACTTCACCGTGGAATCCCGCGCGACGCGCCGCAAGCGCCCCGCCGCCAAACGGGTAACGCGGCCTCGGAAGTGACTCCCGAACGGAAACAGCCGCCCCCTCCCGGCGAGGGAAGGGGGCGGCTGCGGAAGAGTCGTGCTGCGGCGTCAGTTGTTGACGCAGGTGTTGCCGAAGGTCGGGTTCAGCAGACCGATGACGTCGACGGTGTTGCCGCAGACGTTGACCGGCACGTGGACCGGGACCTGCACGAGGTTGCCGGAGAGCACGCCGGGGGAACCGACGGCGGCACCGTGCGCCCCGGCGTCGGCGGAGGCGACACCGGCGCTGCCGGCCATCGCGGCGGCGGCCACTGCGGAGAAGACGACTGCCTTCGCGGTACGCGACATGAAACTGCTCCTTGATCGTTCTGCTCGGTCAGGGCTGGCGCCTGACGCGTGGTGCAACGGGCGGGCGCGCCAAGAGTTGCGGCTCCGAACGGGTGAATGACCGTGCGTCGCTTGAACACCCGCACGTGAACGCGACGCTCACGGAGCGGGAATTTCACAACTCCAACACACCTCGTGTATCAAGTGAAAGTCGCTTTCCTGACGTTACTGTTGGCGACCCCTAAAGGGTGGAATGCGGCACCGGGTCGACGGACAAGTATGAATTTCTGATTTCTCGCCCGGTGTCGCGGTGTCGGTCTTTCAGTCATTCCTGATCGTCCGCGGACAAGGAAGAGGCGATGCATGTGACGCCCGCATCCCTGCCGCCGCGTGTCCTCCACGTGACGCAGCCGGTCGACGGCGGCGTGGCCCGCGTGGTCGCCGATCTCGTACGTCTGCAGCGGGCCGCGGGGATGCGGGTGGCGGTCGCCTGCCCGCCCGCCGGCGCCCTGCCCGCGCTGCTCGACGCCGCGGGGTGCGAGGTCCTGGACTGGGCGGCCCAGCGCTCCCCGGCCCGGGGCGTGCGCGACGAGGTGCGCCGCCTCGGCGAGTTGGTCACCCGTACGGCACCCGACCTGATCCACGCGCACAGCGCCAAGGCGGGCCTGGTCACCCGGCTCGCCGTGCGCGGCCGCGTCCCCACCGTCTTCCAGCCGCACGCCTGGTCCTTCGAGGCCGTCGGCGGTCCCGCGGCGCGGCTCGCCCTGAACTGGGAGCGGTTCGGGGCCCGTTGGACCACCCGGCTGATCTGCGTCAGCCGCGCCGAACGCGACCACGGGCGCCGGCGCGGGGTGCGCGGGCCCGTCAGCCTGGTGCCCAACGGGGTCGACCTCGGCCTCTTCCACCCCGGCACCGGAACCGAGCCCCCGCCCGAGGGCCTCCCCGAGGGCGACGGGCCGCTCGTCGTCTGCGTCGGACGGCTGTGCCGGCAGAAGGGCCAGGACGTCCTCGTCAAGGCCTGGCACGAGGTGGGCCGGCAGGTGCCCGGGGCCCGCCTCGTCCTCGTCGGCGACGGGCCCGACGCCGCCCGGCTGCGCGCCGCCGCCCCGCCCGGCGTCACCTTCGCCGGCGCCGTCGCCGACCCGGCCGCCTGGTACCGGGCCGCGGACCTCGTCGTCCTGCCCTCCCGCTGGGAAGGCATGGCGCTCGCCCCGCTCGAGGCCATGGCCTGCGCAAGCCCCGTGCTGCTCACCGACGTCGACGGGGCCCGCGAGAGCCTGCCGCCGGGCCGGGCCGCCGGCTGCCTGGTCCCGCCCGGGCGGCCCGAGGCGCTGGCCCGCGCCCTGGCCCGGCTGCTCGCCGACCCCGGGAAGCTCGCCGCCCTCGGCGCGAGCGCCCACCGCCACGTCCGCGAGCACCACGACGTCCGGCACACCGCGGAGGCTGTCGCCGGCGTCTACCGCGACCTCCTGGAGCCGGTCCGGAGCTCCCCGTCCGCGCCCCGACGTCCGGCCCGCCCGCTCGACGCACGGGAGGCCGGGACAGGCGGCTCCGCCACATGACCCGTTCTCCCGCACACCGATCGCACGCACCGACCGCCGCCGCGCCCGCGCTCCGCGCGGACGACGGGGAACTCCGGACAGGCCCCGGGCGGGAGGCCACCGAGCAGAGAGAGCCGATCGCGACGTGACCCCGGAACGCACCGCCGCCCCCTCGGCCGGCCCGCTGGGAGGCTTCTCCGGCACCGTCGTCGCCCCGCGCGCCGCCGGCGGCGCCGCCGCGCTCGCCCGCGACGGCGGCCGCCCCCGCGACCGGCCCTCCCGCGCGGTCCTCGTCGCCTCCGACGAGATCGCGGCCCTGCTCGCCACCCTCGCCCTCACCGAGGCGCAGCGCGGGCCGCTGGTCCTCGCCGCGTTCGTCGTCCTCGTCCTCGTGCTGCACGCCACCGCCGGCCTGTACCGGTACAGACCCGAGCCGTACATGCTCGACGACCTGCCCGCCGTCGCCGGGCGCGGCATCCTCGCCTGGTGCGTCCTCGCCGCCGCGCTCGCCACCCTGCCGGGCCGGACCCCGCTCGGGCCCACCGCCCTCGCCACCGGCTGCGCCGTCCAGGTCGGCCTCGCCCTCGCCGGGCGGGCCCTCGTGCACCGGCGCCGCCGCCTCGCTCTCGTCCGCCGCCCCGTCAGCACCCTCCTCGTGGGGCCCGAGGCGCAGGCCCGCCGCGTCGCCGCCGCGCTCCAGCGCCACCCCCGCAGCGGCGTACGGCCCGTCGGCGTCGTCGGCGACCCGGCCGACGGCGCCGAGTGCGAGGACGGCGACCTGCCCGAGCTGCCCGTGCTCACCACCCCCGGCGACGTGCGCCGCGCCGTCATCCAGAACGGCGTGCGGCGCGCCCTCGTCCTCGGCGGCTCCGGCGCCCCCGAGCACCGCGCCCGCCTGCACTGCCTGTCGGAACTGCGCTGCGAGATCTGGGAACTGGACCCCGACCCCACCCCGTACGTGCCGCTGCGCGCCCGGGGCGAGGACGGCCTCGCCGGGTTCCGCTGCCGGCCCCTCGCCGGGCCCTTCCTGCCCGTGCACCCCGGCAAGCGCGCCCTCGACGTGAGCGTCTCCGCGGTGCTGCTCGTGCTGCTCTCGCCCCTGCTGCTGAGCTGTGCGCTGTGGCTGCGCCTGTGCGAGGGGCCCGGCGTCGTGTTCCGGCAGGAGCGGATCGGCAAGGACGGGCGGCCCTTCACCCTGCTGAAGTTCCGCACGATCCGGCCCGCCGACGCGCTGGAGTCCGCGACCCGCTGGAGCGTCGCCGACGACCGGCGCATGTCCCGCTTCTGCCGCTTCCTGCGCCGCACCTCGATCGACGAGCTGCTCCAGCTGTGGAACGTCTTCCGCGGCGACATGAGCCTCGTCGGCCCGCGGCCCGAACGCCCCTACTTCGTCATGAAGTTCGGCGAGACCCACCCCGGCTACGGCGACCGCCACCGCGTCCCGACCGGCATCACCGGACTCGCCCAGATCAACGGCCTGCGCGGCGACACCTCCATCGAGGACCGCTGCCGCTTCGACAACGCCTACATCGACCAGTGGTCGCTGTGGCGGGACGTCACCATCCTGCTGCGCACGGCCGCCGAGTTCGTCCGCCCCACAGGGAGCTGACCCGGTGACAGTCCTGCCCGCCGCCCTCGCCGCACCCCGGCCCGACCCGGCCCGGGCCCTCCTCGCGGCGGTGCGCCGGGCCGGTCCCGTCCTGCCGGTGCTGCTCCTGATCGCGATGCTGGGCCTGCCCCTCGACACGGGCGGCGCCCAGGAAAGCGGGGGCGGCACGCCCGCCGACGCCGTCTCCGGGCTCCTCGTCCTCTTCTGCGCCGTACGGGCCGTGCGCACCCGGCAGCGCCCCCTCACCCGCACCGCGCTCCTCGTGCTCGCCCTGCCCGTCGTCGGCGTCGCGATCGCCGCCCTCGGCGCGGGCTCGGCGGACAACGCGCTGGTGGGGACCGCCCGGTACTACCAGATCCTCGTCCTCGTCCCCGCCGCCGTGCTGCTCGCGGTCCGCGACCGCGACGACTTCCGGCGCGTGGCGTGGGGGCTCGTCGCCCTCGCCCTGTGGCAGGGCGGCATCGGCGTGCACCAGTACCTCACCGGGACCGGCGCCTCGTACGCGGGCGAGGACGTGCGGGCCGTCGGCACCTTCGGCGCCACCGACGTGATGGGCATGTCGACCGTCGTCGCCTACGGCCTCCTCTGCTCCGTCGCCCTCGCCCTCGGCGGCCGCGCCCTGCGCGAACGGCTCGGCGCGCTCGGCTGCGCGGCCGTGCTCGTCGTGCCGCTCGCCCTGTCCTTCAGCCGCGGCGCCTGGATCGCCACCGCCGTCGTCGTCACCGCGCAGATCGCGGTCACCGGACTGCGCCGCGCCGCCCGCCTGTTCACCGCCGCCGTCGCCCTCGGCGTCGTGCTCGTCGGCGGCCTCGGCGTCGGCACGGACATGCTCCAGGAGCGGCTCAGCAGCATCACCCAGGTCACCGCCGCGCCCGACCAGTCCGTCACCGACCGGTACACGATGTGGGCCGCCGCGATCGACATGTGGCAGGAGCACCCCGCCACTGGCGTCGGGCTCAAGAACTTCCCCGCGTACCGCGACAGCCACGCCTCCCTCGCCCTGTCCTCCGGCAGTGACGTCGCGGGCGCCGGCCAGTCCTACCGCCGCCAGCCGCTGCTCTCCCCCCACAACATGTACCTGCTCGTCCTCAGCGAGCAGGGCCTGCTCGGCCTGTGCGCGATCACCGGCGGCTGGGCCGCGCTGCTCGTCCTCGGACTGCGCCGGCTGCCCGCCGCCCGCCGCGGCGGTCTCGACTGTGCCCTCGCCGCCTGCGGGCTCCTCGTCTGGCAGCTCATCGACTTCGCGTACGCGGACATCGGCGGCCCCTCCACGGTGCTGACCGCCGTCGTGTTCGGCCTGGCCGCCTGGTGGGCGCTCGCCGACCGCGGGACGGCGGCCCGCGCATGAAGCCCGTGGAGCCGATGACCCCGGCCGGCGACGACACCCTCGCGAAGGTCCCGGCCCAGCCCGGCCGCGACGCCCCCGACGGCCACCGCGCCTCGAACTCGTTCCTGGCCCGTGCCGCCCTCCTGACCGCCGTGCTCTCCGCCGCCGGGTCGATCCTCGGGCTCGGCCGCGACCAGGCCCTCGCCCACCTCTTCGGCGCCGGCAGCGAGACCGACGCGTTCCTCGTCGCCTGGACCGTCCCCGAGGTCGCCTCGACCCTCCTCATCGAGGACGGCCTCGCCTTCATGCTGGTGCCCGCCTTCAGCGCCGCGATCGCCGCCCGCGCCCGCACCGCGCCGGGCGCCCCCGACCCCGTACGCGCCCTCGTGGCGGGCTCGCTGCCCCGGCTCGCGCTCGCCTTCGTCGCCGCGTCCGTGCTGCTCGTCGCGGCCGCCCCGCAGATCGTGGCGCTGCTCGCGCCCGGCCTGCCCGACCCCCGGCTCGCCGTCGACTGCACCCGGCTCACCGCGACCTGCGCCCTCACCTTCGGACTCACCGGGTACTGCAGCGCCGCGCTGCGCGCCCACAGCAGCTATCTCGCTCCCGCCGCGATCTACGTCGCGTACAACACCGGCATCATCGTCACCCTGTTCGTCCTCGCCGACCGCTGGGGCGTCCGGGCCGCCGCGGCCGGTGTCGCGGTCGGCGGCTGCCTCATGGTCCTCGTCCAGGCCCCCGCCCTGCGCCGCCGCCTCGCCGTCGCGACCGGCACGGGCGACACGGGCGAACGGGCCCCCAAGGAGTCCGGGGCCCGGCCCATGGACCTCGCGCTGGTCGCCACCGTGCTCCTGTTCGCGCTGTGCCGCCAGGCGCAGGTCTTCATCGAACGCTTCCTCGCCTCCGAACTGCCCTCCGGCGCCATCTCGCACCTCAACTACGCCCAGAAGATCGCCCAGTTGCCGATGGTGCTGTCGCTGATGCTGTGCACCGTCACCTTCCCCGTCGTCGCGAAGGCCCTCGCGCGCGGCGACACCGAGCGGGCCCGCGACCGTGTCGAGCGGGACATCGCGCTCGCCGCCTGCATCGTGCTGCTCGGCACCGCCGTCGTCTTCGCGTGCGCCCCGCAGATCGTCGAAGTCCTCTTCCAGCGCGGTGCGTTCACCGCCGAGGACACCGCCACGACCGCGGCCGTCATGCGTGTCTACTCGCTCGGCCTGCTCGGCCACTGCCTGGTCGGCGCCCTCGTCCGCTCCTACTTCTCCGCGGGCCGCGCCACCTGGTACCCCGTCGCCGCGATGGCCGCCGGCATGGTCCTCACCGCCGGCGTCGGCACCTGGGCCGTCGGCGCCTGGGGCGTCGGCGGCATCGCCGCGGCCAACGCCCTCGGCATCACCTTCACCGCCGCCCTGCTGCTCACCGCGATGGACCGCCGCAGCATCCCCGTACGCCTGCCCCTCGTGCTGCGCGAGCTCGGCAAGACGGTGCTCGCCGCCGTCGCCGCCACCGGGGCAGGGCTGCTGAGCGCGGACCGTTTCACCGCCCCCGTCGCCTCCCTCGCCGCCGGCGCCCTCGCGAGCTGCGCCGTCTTCTGCCTCCTCCTGTGGGCCCTGCACGTGAGGGCCTTCGCGCCCGCCGTCCGCACCGCGACCAGAAAGCTCCGCCATGCCCGCTGACACCGTGCTCCGGCAACCGGCGCGGTCCCGGCCGCGCGACCTGCTGCCGGGACGCTCGCCCTGGGTGGTGATGTACCACTCGGTGGACGACTGCGCCGACGACCCCTACAACGTGACCGTCACCCCCGCCCGCCTCAAGCAGCAACTGCGCTGGCTGCGCTCCCGCGGCCTGCGCGGCGTCACCGTCGGCCAGCTCCTCGACGCCCGCCGCCGCGGCACCGGACGCGGACTCGTCGGCCTCACCTTCGACGACGGCTACGGCGACTTCGCCGAGAACGCCCTGCCCCTGCTGCGCCACTACGACTGCGCCGCCACCGTCTTCGTCCTGCCCGGCCGGCTCGGCGGCGACAACGCCTGGGACGCCGACGGCCCCCGCAAGCCCCTGCTCACCGCGCAGGGCATCCGGGCCGTCGCCGCCGCCGGCATGGAGATCGGCTCGCACGGTCTCACCCACGTGGACCTCACCCGCCTCGACCCCGAGCGGCGCCGCGCCGAGATCGAGGAGAGCCGCGCCCTCCTCGAAGAGCTCACCGGGCGCCGCGTGCACGGCTTCTGCTACCCGTACGGCAGCGTCGACCGGGCCACCGCCGACGCCGTCCGCACCGCCGGCTACCGCTACGCCTGCGCCATCTCGCCCGGCCCGCTCACCGGCCAGTTCGCCCTGCCCCGCGTCTTCGTCGGCGAACGCGACACACCCTGGCGGCTCGAACTCAAGCGCTGCGTCCACCCCATCCGCCGCCGCCCCTGGCCCACCGGCGAAGCCCTGCACGGGGAGGCCGGCCGATGAGGGCCCTGCACGTCATCACCGGACTCGGCGCGGGCGGCGCCGAACAGCAACTGCGCCTCCTGCTGCGCCATCTGCCCGGCACCCACGACGTCGTCACGCTCACCAACCCCGGCCAGGTCGCCGACGGCCTGCGCCAGGACGGCGTCCGCGTCGCCGACCTCCGTATGGCCGGCAACCGCGACCTCGGCGCCCTGCCCCGCCTCACCCGCCTCGTGCGCACCGGCCGCTACGACATCGTCCACACCCACCTCTACCGGGCCTGCCTCTACGGCCGCATCGCCGCCCGGCTCGCCGGGGTCCCCGGCATCGTCGCCACCGAACACTCCCTCGGCGACACCCAGATCGAGGGGCGCCCCCTCACCCAGGGGGTGCGCGCCCTGTACCTGGCGGGGGAGCGGCTCGGCCGCGCCACCATCGCCGTGTCCCCGGCCGTCGCGGGCCGGCTGCACCGCTGGGGCGTCGCCCCGCACCGCGTGCACGTCGTCCCCAACGGCGTCGACGTGGACCGCTTCGCCTTCGACGCCGGGGCCCGCGCCACGACCCGCGCCCGCTACGGCCTCCCGCCGGACGCCTTCGTGATCGGCGGCGTCGGCCGCCTCGTCCCCGGCAAACGCTTCGGCGTGCTCATCGAAGCACTTGCGCAACTACCGGACGACGTACGCCTGTTGCTCGTCGGAACCGGGCCGGAGGAGACCGCCCTCGAAGCGGCGGCGCGGGCCGCCGGGGTCCGCGACCGCGTCGTGTTCACCGGCGAACGCCCGCACACCGCGCGCACCGCCGTGGCCGGCCCCGACCTGCCCGCCCTGTTCTCCGCCATGGACCTGCTCGCCTCCCCGTCCACCGACGAGGCGTTCGGCCTGGCCGTCGTCGAGGCCCAGGCCTCGGGCCTTCCCGTCGTCCACGTCCACTGCCCGGCCCTCGACGACCTGCCCGGCGCCCGGCGGCCGGGCGACACCGTCCGTGTCCCGTGCGAGGCGGCCTCGTTCGCCCGGGAGACCGAGACGGCCCGCACCCGCCCGCCGGCCCCCCGCACCCCCGCCCGGGCCGCCCTCCACTACAGCATCGCCCGCAGCGCCGCCCGCCACCTCGGGGTCTACGAGGCCGCTCTGGGCGCCGCCCCCACCCCAGGAGTGAACACCCGATGACCGACACCGCGCGCACCCCGTTCCACCGCGCCGCCCGCCGCACCCGCTCCGTGCCGCGCTGGTGGCCGCTGCCCGCCGGGATCCTCCTCGGCGCCCTCGCCGGCGGCGGCTACGGCCTCGCCGCCACCCCCCAGTACACGGCGACCGGCTACGTCATCGCCGTGCCGACCGAGAAGGCCGACCCGATGTCCGCCGTCGGCTTCGCCCAGGCCTACGGAAAGGTCGCCACCCAGGTCGCCGTGCTCAGCGACGCCCAGGTCGCCGCCGGGGTGCCGGTCGCGACCCTGCGCTCCAGCGTGCGCGCCGAGACCTCGCCCGACGCCCCCATGGTGTCCATCTCGGCGACCTCCGCCGACCCCGCCAAGGCGATGGAGATGGCCAACGCGGTCGCCCGCGCCCTCACCACCGAGGCCTCCCACACCAAGGACGACACCCACGTCGAACTCCTGCGCTTCACCCGCGCCGTGAAGCCCACCGAACCCTCCACCCCCTCCGCCGCCCTGACCACCCTCGTCGGCACCTGCGCCGGCGGCCTCCTCGGCGGCCTCGCCCTGCTGCTGCGCCCGCGCCGCGAGCAGGAACAGCCCGCGGCCGCCACGGTCCCGTCCCCGGCACCCGCGGCCGGCGCGGCGGCGGTGCGGGGCGGCGCCTGATGGCGGACGTCACCCTGTGCACGAGCGGCGAGGCGTTCGGCGCCCTGCGCGAGGAATGGACCCGCCTGCACCGCGCCTCCCCGGCCGCCACCCCCTTCCAGACCCACGCCTGGCTCCACTCCTGGTGGCTCTCCTACGGCCGCCGGGGCGCCCTGCGCGTCGTCCTCGTCCGCCGCGAAGGGCGCCTCGTCGCCGCCGCGCCGCTGCTGCGCAGGCTGCGCCCGGCCCCCGTCCTGACCACCCTCGGCGCCGCCCTCTCCGACTACGGCGACGTGCTCGCCGACGCGAGCTGCCCCGAGGCCCTCGACGACCTCGCCGCCGCCCTGTGGAAACTCGCCGCGACCAGCGCGGTCGACCTGCGCGAGGTGCGCCCCGGCGCCGCCGCCGAGACCCTCTACGAGCGCTGGCCCGGCCCCCGCCGCCGCCTCGACGACTCGCCCTGCCTCGACCTGCCCGCACTGCCGATGGACGACCTGGTCGGCCGGCTGCCCCGGCCCCGCGCCCAGCGCGCCCGCGCCAAGCTCCGCAAGCTCGACGCGGCCGGTGTCGAACGCCGGGTCGTCGCCCCGCACGAGGTCGCCGGATCGGTCCGCCGCCTCCTCGACCTGCACCGCCTCCAGTGGCAGCAGCGCAAGGTGACCACCGAGCACCTGCGGCCCCGCTTCGCCGACCACCTCGTCCGCTCGGTGACGCTCATGGCGCAGAGCGGGGACGCGCACGTCACCGAGTTCACCCTCGACGGCGAGGTCGTCGCCGCCGACCTGACCCTGCGCTCCCCGCGCCTGGCCGGCGGCTACCTCTACGGCGCCCACCCCGGCCTGCGCGAACGCAAGATCGACGTCGCCACGATGCTGCTGCGCTCCTGCACCGAGCACCTCCAGGACGGCGCCCCGCCCGGCGTCCTGAGCCTGCTGCGCGGCACCGAGCCGTACAAACTGCACTGGCGGCCCGAACCCTCCGTCAACCAGCGCCTGCTGCTCGCCCGCCGCACCAGCGCCCCGCAGCTCGCCGTCCTGCTCGCCGAGGACCGCGCCCGCTCCACAGCCGGCGCGGCCCGCCGCGCCTGGCGGCAGCGGCGGGCCGGTGACCGGGAACAGCGCGCGGACTAGCTCCGGTCCGGGAGCCGCTCCCACCAGTCGAGCCGCAGGCACAGCGTCCCGCCGATCCAGTACTCGACCCAGTCGCCGAGGTCCAGTGGCGTGCAGTTCGGCGGCCGCGTCGCCGGCAGCGTCGGCGTGACCGGGGGCTGCGGCGTCGTCGGCGCGGTGGGGTTGCCCACCGTGTCGCGGCCGTTCAGCGTGGCCCGGTACACCTCGGAGGCCCGCGGATTGTCCGAGCACTGCCACACCCCGTGCGGGCAGTAGTCGGTCAGCGTGTTGTACAGCGGCTTGTGCTCGTCCATCCAGGCCAGCATCCGCCGCATGTACTCCGCGTTGTCCCCGTTGCGGAACAGCCCCCACTCCGGGTACGAGACGGGCTTGCCGTGCTCCTTCGCGAAGTCGACCTGCGCCTGCAGCCCGTACGGCTCGGAGACCTGCTCGTCGAAGGCCATGCCGCGCGGCTGGTCGTAGGAGTCCATCCCGATGATGTCGACGGTGTCGTCACCCGGGTAGCACTGCGTCCACGGCACCGCGTCCCGGCCCCGGCTCGGCGTGAAGTCGAAGCGGAACTTCTGCCCCGGCACCGAGCGCATCACGCCGACGATCCGCTTCCAGTACGCCTTCCACGCCTCGGGGTCGGGCCCGCAGCGGTGGGTGTACGTGATGCCGTTCATCTCCCAGCCGAGCACGAGCACGGTGTCCGGGATCTTCAGCTCGACCAGCCGCTCGGCGAGCGCCTTGAAGTGCGCGTCGAAGTCGCCCGCCGCGCCCCGCCGCAGCAGCGACCGCACCTGAGCGTCCGGCACCCGGTCCTCGTTGCGGTCCAGCATCGGCACGTTGAGCACGAAGATCCGGTCGTCGCTCCGCTGCCGCCACTTCGCCCAGTCGTCGAGGAAGGTGGGCGTGCCCTCGATGTTGCTCCACCGGTCACCGGGCAGATACGTGTGCCCGACCCGCAGCTCGGCCCCGCCGAGCCACTGCGACAGCCGCTCCATGCGGGTCACCCCGTCCGGCCCGTAGTCCAGGTACGCGCCGAACGCGGGGTACTTCCCGGCCGGGGCGGAGGGCGACTCGGACGGCGCGTCGGTCGGGGCGGGTGAGTCGGACGGGGTCGCCGTGGCGGAAGGGGACGGCTCGTCCCGGGGCGCTCCGGTCGCACCCGGCGCGGCCACCGCACCGGCCGCGAACACCAGGGAGGCCAGTGCCCCCGCCGCGATCAGCGGCAGTCTTCCGCGGTATGCCCCTCGGCGTGGTCGGGCCATGGCTGCTCCTCGTGGTGCACTCACTGCATTCCTGACACTTAGTCATGAGTGCCCCCGGGGCGCCATCCGGGATCCGCGCGATACGGCCGGACGGGGCGGGAGTACGCCGTACGGGTCCGTCCTGGCAGGTCGGAGCCGTACACCGCGCATCCGTACGCCGTCGACCTCCTTGGGGTGACGGCTCGCGCGAACGAGTGAACCGGCTGCGCCGCGCGGTGGTGCCGGTGGTCCACTGGGACCGGCTCCATGGGACCGGCCGCAGCCGCCCGCCACAATCCGACTGCCCCCCCCCCCTGTGTCGTGAGCG
>NZ_JBHYTK010000198.1:0-12536 GCF_042749255.1 Streptomyces sp. NPDC059524
GTTCCCCGCGCCCCTGATGAGGCTGCGCCTCATCGGGGAAATGCGACGCGAAGCGTCTGCATTTCAGGGGCGCGGGGAACTGCGCGACCAGCCACGACGAGAGCCGCGGCCGCCAGACAAGGGCACCCCGCGGACGAGATGGCGCTACCCCCGCCGAGCCCCGCGCGCACCCTTCCGCTTCGACCCGTCCGGCCAAAGACGAGGAGACCGCTTCGCCGCGAGGTCCTCGATCCAGCCGACCCCGACGACCGCCAGCGCGATCAACGGCCACACCAGGACGAACATCCAGATCATGTACGTCGTGTCCAGCGCCCCGCTCCACCGCTCGTTCTCCATGAACGGCAGGTCGTACGCGAGGTCGATGATCGGCACCGTCGCCATGATCAGCATGTTGTGCCAGAGATAGATCGTGACGGCCCGGTTGTTGGACAGGGTGACGACCTTGTCCCACTTGGCCAGCCGGCCGGGCAGCTCCTGCCAGGACGGCGAGTACTGGAGCAGGATGACGACGAAGCCGAAGGACCAGGTGGCCTGGGCCAGCGGGATGTCGTTGAGGTCCCAGCCGTCGGGCCCGAGGTGCCCGGAGGCCCACCACAGGCCGAAGGCCATGACGAGCGCGGAGCAGGACACGGCGAGGTAGCGCGGGACCTTGGCGAGCAGCCCCTCGTGGTGGGCGAAGCCGAGCACCCAGCAGCTGCCGTAGACGGCGAAGTCGGTGACCGCGTTGCCCGTCTCGCCGGGGATGGTGACGATGCCGGTGCCGACGATCGCGGTGAGGCCGAGCGGGGCGAGCAGCGTCGCCCACGGCACCTTGCGGAACGCCCAGAGCAGCAGCGGCGAGGCGATCACGAACCACATGTAGGCGCGCAGGTACCAGAGCGGACCGGCGGCCTGGGCCGGCCAGGTGTCCTCCA
Organism: Streptomyces sp. NPDC059524; assembly: GCF_042749255.1. Taxonomy (NCBI): domain Bacteria; kingdom Bacillati; phylum Actinomycetota; class Actinomycetes; order Kitasatosporales; family Streptomycetaceae; genus Streptomyces; species Streptomyces sp. NPDC059524. Next base: position 915 of record NZ_JBHYTK010000198.1, read on the forward strand.
GCAGGCCCGCCTTGTCGCCGAGGTGCCAGGGGAAGCTGGGGGCGCCGATCGGCACGAGGTAGTTGAAGAGGCTGATCCAGCCCCAGGTGCCGCCGTTGTCCGGGTCCTTGCCCGGGTTCCAGCCGCCCGCGAAGAGCAGCGTGAGGACGGCGACGCTGAACGCCCACATCGGCGGAAGCAGGCGCCGGATGCGGCCGCGGATCACGCCGAGGGCGGGCCGGCTCAGCGAGCGGGCCATCAGGGATCCGGCGAGCGCGAACATCACGCCCATGGACGGGAACAGCACCGTCAGCCAGGCCCAGCCGAACAGGTGGTAGACGACGACGCGGACCAGCGCGGTGGTGCGCAGCAGGTCGAGGTAGCGGTCACGGCCGGGCTTCTTGGGCGCGGGCTTCTCCGCCTCGGGCGCCTCGGGGGCCTCGGGCACATCGGTGACCGGAAGGGCCGCCGTCTGCGCGGGCTGCGCCGGCACGTGGGCGTACTGGGGTTCCGCGTACTGGGGTTCCGCGTACTGCGGCGCCCGGTACTGAGGGTCCTGGTACTGCGGTTGCCGGTACTGAGGGTCCCGGTACTGCGGTTCCCGGTACTGGGGTTCCTGGGGATACGTCATGCCACCGGCCTCCTGTCGTCTCCGGCCACCGCCGCGTTCCGCTGGTGCGGCAGCGCGCCCGGCGCCGCCCCCACCGCTCCGGTGCGGCGCAGTTTCTGCCAGCGCAGCCGGCCGCCGGTGAGCGCGGTGATCCAGGACTGGAGCAGCACGACGTACATCAGCTGCCGGTACAGGAGCTGCTGGAGCGGGAGGGATATGAGGTGGGTCATCCGTTCCTTGTCGAGGCGGAAGGCGTAGGCCGCGCAGACGGCCTGGAGGGCGAGGACACCGAGCCAGGCGATGATCGTCTTCTGCGTGGGCCCGAACACGACGCCGTAGAGGAAGAAGACGTCGATGAGGGGCGCGAGCAGCGGTGCGAGGACCATGAAGAGGGAGACGAGGGGCAGGCCGACGCGGCCGAAGCGGCCGGAGGGGCCCGACTCGACGAGCGCGCGGCGGTGCTTCCAGATGGCCTGCATCGTGCCGTAGGACCAGCGGTAGCGCTGGGACCAGAGCTGCTGGACGGACTCGGGGGCCTCGGTCCACGCGCGCGCGTTCTCCGCGTAGACGACCTGCCAGCCCGCGCGGTGCAGCGCCATGGTGACGTCGGTGTCCTCGGCGAGCGTGTCGTCGCTCATGCCGCCGATGGGCTCCAGGGCGCTGCGCCGGAAGGCTCCGACGGCGCCGGGGATGGTCGGCATGCAGCGCAGGATGTCGTACATGCGGCGGTCGAGGTTGAAGCCCATCACGTACTCGATGTGCTGCCAGGCGCCGATGAGGGAGTCCCGGTTGCCCACCTTCGCGTTTCCGGCGACGGCGCCGACGCGCGGGTCGCCGAACGGCTGGACGAGCTCGCGGACGGTGGACGGCTCGAAGACGGTGTCGCCGTCCATCATTACGACGAGGTCGAAGCGGGCGTTGGCCAGACCGCGGTTGAGGGCGGCGGGCTTGCCCGCGTTGAGCTGGCGGACCACGCGCACGTTGGGCAGCCGCAGGTTCTCGACGATGCGGGCGGTGCCGTCGCTGGAGCCGTCGTCGATGACGATGACCTCGATGGGGTGCTCGCTGAGCATGAGCGAACGGACCGTGTTCTCGATGCACTTCGCCTCGTTGTAGGCGGGCACGAGGACCGAGACGGGCTCGGTGATCGGCGGGCCCCAGGCGAAGCCCTTGCGGCGGACCCGCCGGGCGTGGATCACGGAGAGCAGCAGCATCAGGACGAAGCGGCCCATGACGAGGACGCCGATGACGGCGAGCCCGCCGACCAGCACGGTCGTGATGTTCTCCGAGGCCTGCACGGCGTAGATCCAGGCCTTGCCCTTGGCCAGTTCGAGGCCGGTGACGGGCGTGTGGGCGCTGGCGATGCCGAGGGCCTCGGTCAGGTTCTGGAACTTGTAGCCGTGGTGCTGGAGGTCGGGCAGGAAGCGGTCCAGCGCGGCGACGGTCTGCGAGCGGTCGCCGCCGGAGTCGTGCATGAGGACGATGGCGCCCTTGCCGTCGTGCGGGGTGGCGCGGCGGATGATCTCGTCGACGCCGGGGCGCTGCCAGTCCTCGCTGTCGGTGTTGTTGACGACCGTGATGTAGCCGCGCGAGCCGATGTACTTCGTGACCGGCCAGGACTTGTCGTCCATGGCGTCGGCGAAGGAGGAGTACGGCGGCCGGAACAGGGAGGTGCGCACGCCGGCGGCGCCTTCGAGCGCCAGCTGGTTCTGCGACAGCTCCCAGTCGATGCGCTTGCTCGACTGGTAGGAGAGGTCGGGGTGGTTGAAGGTGTGCAGGCCGACCTCGTGGCCCTCCTCGACCATGCGCTGGACGAGGTCGGGGTAGCGGGAGGCCATGGTGCCGGTGACGAAGAAGACGGCGTGCGCGTCGTGCTTCTTCAGGACGTCGAGGACCTTGGGGGTCCACTCCGGGTCGGGGCCGTCGTCGAAGGTGAGGACGAGCTTGTGGTCGTCGATGGACCGGCTGCTCTCCTGGCCGCCCCGGGTGTCGATGACGGGGCCGCCGTCGAGGATCTTCTCGGGGACGTGGTCGGTGGCCGCCTCGGGCTGGATGCGGTGGTCGGCCATGATCTCGCTGTGCACGTAGCCGCGGAGCATGAGCATCGCGAGCATCGCCACGAGGAGCAGGACGGGCAGCAGATAGCGCAGCGGGAGCCGGCGTCTGCGGGCAGCGCTGTGCCGCCGGGGACGTGAGCGGTGGGACGACATCTACAGGACGCTGCTTTCGGGGGACGCGACGGGCGGGGCCGAGGCATCGGCGCCGGTGCTCGGGGCGAGGGTCCGGGACGCGACGGTGTCGGTGCCGCCGCCGGCCGGCTCGGCCGGCGGGTCGTCGGTCGGCTCGGCCGGGGGCGTCGTGGCGGGGTCGGTGGGACCGTCGGTCGGGCCCTGGGTCGGGGGCGGGTCGTCCGTCGGGTCCGGCGGGTCAACCGGGGGCGGGGTGGTCCTGCCGCCTCCGGTGGGCCGGTCGGCGGGGGTGGTGCCGGTCCCGGGCGTGGTGTCGCCGGGGGTGGCGCCGGCCGGCGCGGTGCCGGTCGTGGGGTCGGTGCTGGTGCCGGGCGAGGCGGAGCCGGAGTCGCTCGGGGACGGGGTGCCACCGGGGGACGTGGTGGGCGTCGCGGAGTCGGCGGGGACGAGCGGGTCGGTGTCGACCTGGCCGGCGGGCCCCTTGTGCTCGGCCTCCATCGGCAGCCAGGGCGCGCTGGAGTTGCCCGAGAGCAGGGTGGCGACGACGACGACGGCGTACGCGGCGCAGGCCAGGCCGACGGCCACGCCTATGCGGCGGAAGGTGCGGCTGCGGCGCCCCGAGTCGTCGACGAAGACGGGGACTTCCTTGTCGTCCGGCGCGGGAGCACCCGGGCCCGACGTGGTCGCGAGGAGTTCGCTCAACTGGCGGCCCGCGCCGTCGAGCTGGACCGTCACCTCGTTCGGATCATGCGTCTGCCCTGTCAGGGCATCTTCACGCCAATTTTCCACCGTACGCTCTTCCCCCCAGGGGCATGTTTCATGGGGTGCGCACGCGACTGTCCGAGCATCGTCGACCGGACCGGGCCCCCACCCGATCCGGGCGCCCCCCTTATCACACTGCGCCCGGACCAAGAATGTAGCGCACCCGGGTGACGCTCGTGCCCACGCCTCAGGTCCGCCTCATCATGATGCGTGCATCCATGGTCGGAATCCAGCCATTCGCGGGATATTCGAGCCAGCCGTTGTCGGCCGCCAGGGCGGCCGCCGCCGCCCTCAACGCCTGGATTCCGGGGTGCTGTCGCCCCTTGCGCCACACCAGCGACACGGGTGACAGGGGCACCGGGTCGACGAGGGGTCTGCGGACCGTCCCGGGCATGGCCGGAAAGTCCACTCCCGTGAGTACGGGATTCCGGTACTTGGTCATGATCCGCCGGAATTCCTCCTGTCCGACGGCGAGCGGGGCCGGCGGCGCGACCTCGATGCCCCGCCCTTCGAACAGCCTCCTGGCCAGATCCGTCCACTCCGGGGTCCGCGGATTGCCCGCCCCCGCGTACACGGCCTCTCCCGCGAGCCGGTCCAGCGGCACCGCGTCGAGCGCGGCCAGCGGATGGTCCTCGGGCAGCACGATCGCCATCGGCTCGTAGCGCACCGGCTGCTGGTCGAGGCGGGCCCGGACGGCCGGGTCGAGTCCGGCGAAGCGGCCGAAGGACACGTCGAGGCGCCCGGCGAGGATCTCGGCGGCGGCGCCGGTCAGACCGCTCTCGTAGCGGGTCATCAGCTCCTGCTCGGGGGCGAGTTCGCGGGCCCGCGCCAGCACGCGTTCGTGCACGAGCCCCGGACTGTTCACGTCCACGAGGAGCGGCCCGCGCTCCGGCGGGGGCCCGGCGAACGCGGCGAGCAGCGCGTCCTGCGCCTCGATCGCCCGCCGCGCGTGGGGCAGCAGCCGCGCCCCGTCGGCGGTGAGCGCGACCTGCCGGGTGGTCCGCGTGAACAGCTCAGCGCCGAGCTCGCGCTCCAGGCGCCGGATGTCCCGGCTCAGCGCCTGCTGGGCGACGTAGAGCCGGGCGGCGGCCCGGGTGAAGTGCAGTTCCTCGGCGACGGCGAGGAAGGCGCGCAGCAGACGGGGTTCGACGTACGACGACGGCATCGCCCGAACTTACAACGCAGCCGCGTGAATCGGCACCGAACAGGTGTTGGACCCCGGCCCCGCACCGCGGCGAGGCTCGTCCCATGCCAGACGCCCTCACCACCTCCCCCGCCCCCGACGCCCTCCCCGGCGGCACACCCCCCGGCGCCGGCACCCTCCATGAGGATCCCGCCACCGGCGACGGCGCACCCCACCGGACCTCCACCCGCCCGGCCCGTCGCTCCAACTCCTACCGCCGCCTCTTCTCCGTGCCCGGCGCCCTCGCCTTCACCCTCGGCAATCTGCTGGCCCGGTTCCCGCAGGGCATGTTCAGCATCAGTGCCGTGATCATGATCTCGGGGGTGCGCGGCTCCTACGCGCTCGCCGGGGCCGTCACCGCGACGGGCCTGGTCGCCAACGCGGTCGTCGGGCCGTGGACGGCACGCCTGGTGGACCGGTTCGGGCAGGCCAGGGTGGCGGTGCCCGCAGTCGCGGTCTCGGCGTGCGGTTCGCTCGGGCTGCTGCTGTGCGTGCGCTTCGGGGCGCCGGACTGGACCCTGTTCGCCGCCTACGTGGCGACGGCGGCGACGCCCAACACGGGCGGGATGTCCCGGGCGCGCTGGGCGCACCTGTTCGCGAACGATCCGGACGCCCTGCACACGGCGAACTCCTTCGAGCAGGCCGCGGACGAGTTCTGCTACATGCTCGGCCCGGTCGTCGCCGCCTTCCTGTGCGGCTCGCTGTTCCCGGAGGCGGGCACGCTGGCCTCGGTGTTCCTCATGGTGAGCGGCATCCTGGTCTTCGCCGCGCAGCGCTCCACGGAACCCCCGGTCCACGCCCGTACGGAGCACTCGCGCACTCCGCTGCGCGTGCGGGGCATGCCGCCGCTGCTCCTCTCCTTCCTGGCGACCGGCGGGATCTTCGGCTCGCTCGAGGTCGTCACGGTGGCGTTCGCCGACGCGCAGGGCCACAAGGTGTGGGCGGGCGCGATCCTCGCGCTGCAGGCCGCGGGCTCGGGTGCGGCGGGCCTGGTCAACGGCGCCCTCAAGCCCACCGGCCCCGCCGACCGCAGGCACCCGCTGTGCGTGGCGGCGATGACGGTCCTGATGACCCTGCCGCTGCTCGCGGCCGCGCTCACGGGCTCCCTGTTCGTGCTCGGCGGGGCGCTCCTGATCGCGGGCATGGCGACGGCGCCGACGATGGTCGCGGGCATGACCCTGGTCCAACAGCGCACACCGGCGGCCCAGTTGAACGAGGGCATGACCCTCGCCGTGACGGGCCTGCTCGGCGGCATCGCGTGCGGCTCGGCGGCGGGCGGCACGGCGGTGGAGCACTGGGGCGCGACGGCGGCGTACGCGGTGCCGGTCGCGGCGGCCGTCTGCGCCCTGCTCCTGGCCCTGTACGGCTACACCCGCCGCCCCGGCCGATAACCATCCCTTTATTTCCACATCACGGAAAGCAATTTCCATCTAGCGGGAATCCGTGATCCACTCCCCCGGCAAGCAGCACGCCACACAGGCACCGACACAGCAGGGGGCAGTCACATGGGAGAGAACCGCGTCGCGGTCATCACGGGTTCGTCCTCCGGGATCGGCGCGGCCATGGCCCGCCGGTTCGCGGCGGAGGGCCTGCGGGTCGTCGTGAACTCGGCCGGCAGCGAGGCCGCGGGACGGGAGCTGGCCGCACAGCTCCCCGACGCGGTGTACGTGCGCGGCGACGTGTCCGACCCGGCCGACGCGCGCCGGATCGTCCGGACCGCGATCGACACGTACGGCCGGCTCGACGTGCTGGTGAACAACGCGGGCGCGACCCGCTTCATCCCGCTCGACGACCTCGACGCGGTCGGCGCCGACACCTGGCGGGACCTCCTCGACGTCAACGTGATCGGCGTCTGGCAGATGGTCACGGCCGCGGCCCCGCACCTGCGCGCCTCCGGCGCCGGAGCGGTCGTCAACGTCTCCTCGGTCTCGGCGACCCGGGCACTGGGCAGCTCGATCCCGTACGCGGTGAGCAAGGCGGCGGTGAACCACCTGACCCGGCTGCTCGCCTCCCAGCTCGGCCCGGAGGTCCGCGTGAACGCCATCGCGCCCGGCCTGATCGACACCCCCTGGTACGCGGAGGCCGAGGAGGTCTGGGAGAGCTCGCGGGACTGGATCACGGCCAACACCCCGCTGCGCCGCGTGGGCACACCCGAGGACGTGGCCGAGGCCGCGCTCTATCTCCTGGACGCCGCGTACACGACGGGCGACGTCCTCACCGTGGACGGCGGACGCCACATCGTCTGAGCCCGGAACCGGAACGACAAAGGCCCGGCCGTCGAAGACGGTCGGGCCTGTATCGCATGGGATGAGGGGGTCTGGGGGTCATGCCCCCAGGAGTCCCGACGGGGCGGACTCGGCTCGCGCAGTCCGCGAGCAGAATCCGGGCACCGCCTCGTGGAGATGGCGGGAATCGAACCCGCGTCCAACGGTGAACAAACAGGGCTTCTCCGTGTGCAGTCTGGTACGAGTTTCTCGGCCCTCCGGATCACCCAGACAAGTCCGGAACGGGCTCAGTCACTGTTTGATTTCCCTCTTCACCCCGTGACCGGGATCAAGGTTTAGTCCCCTAGCTGATGCCAGGATCCGGGTCGGGAACAGCCCCGGGCTGACACTTCGCAAGTCGCTACTTAGGCAGCGAGGGCGAAGGAATCGCGCTTGGTGTTGGCGATTATTGGTTGCGACATATGGTTTACGAGATCATTGCCGCTTCCTCGACACGCTTCCCCTGCTTCGACATCCGCTGTCGAAACCGATCATCCCCATGTTGTTTTTTCAAAGTGGGCCTCGCGACCCGGTGTCCCCGCGGTGGAGGACGTGTTCCATCGTACGTGACCAACGCACGCGGGTGCCAGCCTATTCCCACGGCCCCGCGCCCCGCGGCGACGGCTCAGCGCTCGCGCGCCCGCTGACGCCGCTTGGCGGCCGCGATGGCGCGGTCCGAGTCCCGGCGGTCCTGCTGCTCGCGCAGCGTCTGCCGCTTGTCGTACTCCTTCTTGCCCTTGGCGAGCGCGATCTCCGCCTTCGCGCGGCCGTCCTTGAAGTAGAGCGCGAGCGTCACGATCGTGTGCCCGGTCTCCTGGGACTTCGCCTCCAGCTTGTCGATCTCCTCACGGTGCAGGAGCAGCTTGCGCTTGCGCCGCACCGCGTGGTTGGTCCACGTGCCCTGGCTGTACTCGGGGATGTGGGCGTTGTGCAGCCACGCCTCGTTCCCGTCGACCTGGACGAAGGCGTCGGCCAGGGACGCGCGCCCCTGCCGCAGCGACTTGACCTCGGTGCCGGTCAGCACGATGCCGGCCTCGTAGGTGTCCATGATCAGGTAGTCGTGCCGCGCCTTCTTGTTCTGCGCGACGATCTTGCGCTTGCCGTCCTTCTTGGAGGACGCCGCCCCCTTGCCCTGCTTGGGCTGGGACTCCTTCGGTACGTACATTCCCTTGGCCATAGTGCTGGCCATTTTCGCACTACGAGGGGTCCCCGAGGCCACTCAATACTGTCTCGGCCCGACGCAGCGCCGCCGCGTCGACCTCCAGGTCCGGGGTGATGCCCCGGCCGTCGACGGTGCCGCCCGAAGGGGTGCGGTAGTGCCCGACGGTCAGCTCCACCACGGAGCCGTCGGGCAGCCGGCTCGGCATCTGGACCGAGCCCTTGCCGAAGGTGCGGGCGCCCACGACGACCGCGCGGCCGCGGTCCTGCAGGGCTCCGGTCAGCAGTTCGGCCGCGCTCATCGTCCCGCTGTCGACGAGCACGACCACGGGTCTGGTGGTGTCGCCGCCGCGCTCGGCGTGCAGCGCCCGCTGCGTGCCGCGCACGTCGTACGTGGCGACGAGCCCGCCGTCGAGGAACGCCGACGCCGCCGCGACCGCCTCCGTGACCAGCCCGCCCGAGTTCCCCCGCAGGTCGAGGACGAGGCCGCCGCTCGCGGGGGCGGCGCGGACCGCGGAGCGCACCTGCGCGCCCGCGCCCTTGGTGAAGGCGCTCACCTTCACGAGCGTGCCGTCGGCGCCGAGCCGGGTCACGGTGACCGGGTCGGTGGACAGGGCGGCGCGGCGCAGGGTCTCGGTCCATGCGCGCTTGCCGCGCCGCAGGCCGATCTCGACGGCCGTGCCGGCGTGCTCGCCGCGCAGCAGGGCGAGCACCTCGGTGACGGGGCGTCCGGTGACGCGCGCGCCGTCGACGGAGGTGATCCGGTCGCCCTCACGGATGCCGGCCTCCCGCGCGGGCGAGCCGTCGCGCACCTTGGTGACCTGGAGGCCGCCGCCGGCGGTGCGCCTGGCCCACAGGCCGACGCCGGTGTACTCGCCGTCGAGGGACTGCTCGAACTCCTCGTACTCGCCCTGGGAGTAGACGGCGGCCCAGCGGTCGCCGCTGCGACTGACGGCCTCCTCGGCGGCCTGCGTGGGTGACTTGCCGTCAGCCATGGCCTCGGCGGCGGCCTCGGTGGGATCGGCGAGCGGCTCGCGGTGCGCGGCGGCGACCTTGTGGTCCTGCCGGGTCCCGGCCGCGCGCGGATCGCCCGGCAGCCCGCCGGCGGCGGCACCCGCGGCGAGGACGCTCGCGAAGACCAATGTCAGGGCCGCCCCGCGGCCGAAGCGACGGGGCCGGGAGAACAGCTCCGGGCCGGACATGCCGGTGAGTCTAGGACAACGCGAAGCGCCGTACGGAAAGTTGACCCGTACGGCGCTTCTGTTCGCGGGGGACTCTCGTCACACCTTCAGGTACTTGCGCAGCGCGACGAACGCCGCCAGCGCCGGCATCAGCACGCTCACCGCGAGGATCAGCGGCAGCTTGGTCAGCACCGCGTCCCAGCCGATGAAGTTGATGAGCTGCAGCTTGTCCGACAGGGCCACGCCGTTGTCGATCACGAAGTACTGACCGGCCGCCAGGAACACACAGGCGATGCCGCCGCCGATGAGTCCGGCGACCGCGGCCTCCATGATGAACGGGGCCTGGATGTAGAAGCCGGACGCGCCGACGAGTCGCATGATGCCGGTCTCGCGGCGGCGGCTGAACGCGGACACCCGCACGGTGTTGACGATCAGCAGCAGCGCGACGACGAGCATCACGGCCATCACGGCGCCCGCCGCGACGTTCAGGTAGCCGAGCAGCCGGAAGAGGTTGTCGAGGACGCCCTTCTGGTCCTGCACGGACTGCACGCCGGGCCGCCCGTTGAACGCGGTCGCGATGACCTCGTACTTCTCCGGGTCCTTCAGCTTGATCCGGTACGACTCCTGCAGCTGGTCCGGGGTCAGCGAACTGGCCAGCGGGGAGTCGCCGAACTGCTCCTTGTAGTGCTTGTACGCGTCGTCCTGCGACTCGTGCGCCACCTTGTCGACGACGGGCATCTTCTCCAGATCGGCGACGATCTGCTTCTTCTGGTCCGCGGTGACGGGGCCCTTGGCACAGTTCGGGTCCGACTCGGCGTCTCCCTTGTTGCACAGGAAGATCGAGACGTTGACCTTGTCGTACCAGTAGCCCTTCATCTGGTTGACCTGATCACTCATCAGGAGCGAGCCGCCGAACAGGGCGAGCGAGAGGGCCACCGAGATGATGACGGCGAAGGTCATCGTGAGATTGCGGCGGAGACCGACGCCGATCTCCGACAGGACGAATTGGGCACGCATGCGCTAACTGAGCCTTTCGCAGCTTCTCTCGGTACTTCTCAGTGCTGGTAGCCGTAGACGCCGCGTGCCTGGTCGCGGACGAGGCGGCCCTTCTCCAGCTCGATGACGCGCTTGCGCATCTGGTCCACGATGTTCTGGTCGTGGGTGGCCATCACCACGGTGGTGCCCGTGCGGTTGATGCGGTCGAGCAGCTTCATGATGCCGACCGAGGTCTGCGGGTCGAGGTTGCCCGTCGGCTCGTCCGCGATCAGCAGCTTGGGGCGGTTCACGAAGGCGCGGGCGATGGCCACGCGCTGCTGCTCACCACCGGAGAGCTCACCGGGCATGCGCTCCTCCTTGCCGCCGAGGCCGACGAGGTCGAGCACCTGGGGCACGGACTTGCGGATCTCGCCGCGGGACTTGCCGATGACCTCCTGCGCGAAGGCCACGTTCTCGCCGACCGTCTTGTTGGGCAGCAGCCGGAAGTCCTGGAAGACCGTGCCGAGCTGGCGGCGGATCTGCGGGACCTTCCAGTTGGAGACGCGGCCCAGGTCCTTGCCCAGGACGTGCACCTGGCCGTGGCTGCACCGCTCCTCGCGCAGGATCAGCCGCAGGAACGTGGACTTGCCGGAGCCGGACGAGCCGACCAGGAAGACGAACTCACCGCGCTCGACCTCCAGGGAGACATCCCTGAGAGCGGGCCGGGTCTGCTTGGGGTAGACCTTGGAGACGTTGTCGAATCGGATCACTGGTGCGCCTCGGAGCTTCGGGGGCGTCGGGGGCGGGGGTGTCCGAGACACCCCCTCGGTGTGCGTGACCATACGCGAATGGGGAGGCGGCGTGCAGGCGCCGTCCCCGGTTGCGCGTTTTGTCCTGGTGCACGGCCGGCGAGGCGCCGCTTTTGTCCACCCCGTAGCCGGTCAGGGCCGCTCTGTGGACCGAGGCGCGCCGAAAATCCCGGAAACTGGCACAGTGGTAGGGGGAACGGTCGCGTTTCCCGAGGCGTTGAGCGGAGAGAACCAGTGGGTATGTGGACGGCCGGCTCCGCCGCGCGTGAGGAGGACGGCGCATGACCTATGACCGGTTGGTGTGCGCGAACTGCGCGGCGCCCGTGAGCGAGGGCCGCTGCCCCGTGTGCCGGGCGAACCGCGAGCGGCTCCAGCAGGAGAACCCGCTGTCCGGACTCACCCCGATGGCGCTGATCGCCCTGCTCGCCGTGCTGATCGCGGCCGTGGCGCTGCTCGCGGCGCACCAGCCCGTGTAGCGGGGACCGCGGAAGACGACGGAAAGGGCCCGGAGC
>NZ_JBHYTK010000199.1:0-3522 GCF_042749255.1 Streptomyces sp. NPDC059524
TTAGTGCCCGTCTCGCTCTACACCACTCCGCTCTCCGCAACCCCCCCGCCCCCCCCCCCCACCCTCATCGGGGGGGCCCCCCCGCGCCATGTGTAGTACCCGGCGGCGCCGAGCGCCCCCGTGATCAGCAGCCCGCCGAGCCCCAGCTGCACCGGGCCGATCCGGCCCCACGAACCGCCGTCACCGGCGTGCACCCCGTGCATCTGGCTGCCGCCGCTCCCCGTCACGGTCAGGGTCTGCCGGACGACGCTGCCGCTCTCGCAGGTCACGGAGACCGGGTACGTGCCCGGCCGGGCGCCGGACGGCACCTGGAACTGTCCGACGAGGTCGCCCCGCTGGGTCGTGGTCTGCAGAGGGAAGTCACCGGCGCCCAGGCTGTTGGCGTCGCCGGTGGCCCGGCGGTCCTTGCGGCAGGCGCTCGTGTTCGCCGTGACGGTGGCGCCCGGGCGCGGGTTCGCCGGGGACAGTTCGAGGGCGCCGGGCGCCTTGCCGGTGCTGCGGGTGCTCGGGACCTCGGCGGGATCCTCCAGGCCGGCGTCGCCCTCCGGGACGAGGGAGTCGGAGGGCGCGGCGGGATCGGCGGGGTCGGCCGGATCGACGGGCGCGGCGGGCTCGCTCCAGGAGGACTCGCTCTCCCAGGGGGTGTCGTCGCCGTCGGCCCGGGCGTCGGCGCACACCGGGGTCGCTAGGGCGAGAACGGCCGCCGTCAGTGCGGTGGCCGGCCAGGACGCGGTGCGACGCATGCTGATCCTCTCTGAGCGGGCCGCGTACGGCCACGGGTTCGGTTCGGCTTACCGGCCGAGCCAAACCCGTGGGTACGCCGCCCGCGCGTCGAGGAGGCGAGTCGGGTGAGCGAAGGGGCACGTGTGGGTGACCCCGAGGCGTCGCGTGACGCTCCGTAGGCGTCGGAAGGGATCAGGAGGAGTGGTGGGTCTGGATGCGCCCGTGCGTCCGGTGGGCCTCCACGAGCTTGACCCGTGCGGAGACGAGCCGGTGGGCCATGACCTCGGCCACCCCGTGCAGCAGGCTCACGCCGAGCGCGGGCTCGAGGTCGCACAGGTTCCGCACCGCGGCGCCGTCGAACTCGTAGGCCCGCACGGGGCTGAAGGCCTCCGCGCCGAAGTCCCATTCATAGGGCGGGAAGAGCCAGGACCAGCCGAGGAGATCTCCGGGGCCCAGCGGATCGATGGGCAGCAGGGTGCGGTCCGAGACGCGGACGTCGAGCGTGACCATCCCGGTGCGGATGATCCAGAAGCACCGGGCCGGTTCCCCCTCGTCGAAGATCCGGGTGTCCTGGGGGAACGAGACCTCCTTGGCCAGGGTCATCAGCCGGTCGCGGTACTCGCGCGGAAGCCTGTTGAGCAGGCGTGTCTGAGCCGTCATGGCGGAACCACCTCCACCCTCGTGTCACTCCAGCGTACGTACGACCGGCCGAGTGCACCGGACGAGCGCCCGGGGGCCCGCTCCCCGGTCGGCGGCGGCCGGATGGCTGACGTGCCGGGCGGGTCGGCGGGGGCGACCCTACGTTTCCGGCATGGCGACATTCCTCCGCTCTCATCCCCGTACGGCCAAGGCCGTCGCGGCCTCGGGCCTGTGCACGGCGCTCACCCTGGGCTCCGTCGCCCCCGCGTTCGCCGCGGCCTCCCCTCCCCGGCCGCCCGCCGCCCCCTCCCTGTCGGCCCTGTCCTGGGAGGTCATGGACGCGGGCACCGGGGAGGTCCTCGCCGCGAAGGCGCCGCACCGCAGGCTGCCGCCGGCCAGCACCCTCAAGACCCTGTTCGCGCTGACCGTGCTGCCGCGGCTGCGCCAGGACCTGGTGCACCGGGCCTCGTACGCGGACCTGTCGGACGTCGCGGAGGGCAGCAGCATGGTCGGCGTGGACGAAGGCACCCGGTACACGGTCGCCGACCTGTGGCGCGGCGTGTTCCTCAGCTCGGGCAACGACGCGGTGAACACGCTGGCCCGGCTGAACGGCGGGCTGCCCCGCACCCTCGCGCAGATGCAGGACACCGCCCGCCGGATCGGCGCCCGCGACACCCGCGTGCGATCCGCCGACGGCTTCGACACCCCGGGCCAGTACTCCTCCGCCCACGATCTGGCGCTGATCGCCCGCGAGGGCTTCAAGAACCCCGACTTCCGCCGCTACATGGGAACGAAGTGGGCGCAGTTCCCGGCGGCGGGCGGCCCGCACGCGTTCGGCATCCAGAACACGAACCGGCTCCTGGTCGGCTCGCACGGGGTGGAGCCGTACCGCGGCCTGATCGGTGTCAAGAACGGCTACACCTCGCAGGCGGGCAACACCCTGGTCTCCGCCGCCACCCGCAAGGGCCGCACGGTGCTCGTCACGGTGATGAACCCGCAGGACGGCGATTCGAACACTGTGTACGAGGAGAGCCGGGAGCTGCTCGACTGGGGCTTCGTGGCGGCGCCGCTGCGGGCCCGCGCCGCGGTGGCCGGCCCGCAGCACCCCTCGGCCCACCGCCGTGCGGAGGCCGCGGCCCCCTCGGCGGCGGCGCCTGCTCAGGAGGCGCACCAGCCGTCGGGCCTCGGCCGGCACCTGGGCGCGGCCGCGGCGCTGCTCGCGCTGGCCGGGGTGCCGCTGCTGCTGCGCCGACGGCTGCGGAAGGGGCGCTGACCGGGACGCGGAGGCGGCCTGGCGGCGGGGGCCGCCACTCCACTGGCCCCCGCCGAATGGTGGACCTGCGCCCGGCTTCCTAGCGTCGCGAGCATCCGCCCCTTCCCAGGAGGATCCGTATGCGTTCCATATCCGTGCTGTCGTCGGTGGCGCTGGCCTCGCTCGTCGCGCTCGGCCCCGCCGCCCCGGCCGCCTTCGCCGGAGACGACGACGGTGGCACCCAGCCCGACGTGACGTCGTTCGGCTTCTCGGTCACTCCGAGCACGGTGGCCGCCGGCGGCACCGTCACGCTCAGCTCCACCGGCTGCGAGGTGCCGACGGTGAACGTCGACGCGCCGGTCTTCGACAAGGCGCAGCTCAACGAGGGTCACTCCGTGACCCGGCAGGTCTACCCCGACGCCAAGCCGGGCGCCCAGTACGCGGTCACCTTCGAGTGCAACGGCGAGACGGGCACCACCACCCTGACGATCGCCACCGGCCGGCCGAGCCCCGCCCCCGTGGACCGCGGGGTACGCGCCGGGGTCGGCGGCAGCGTCGGCGGCACCGACCCGGCCCTGCTGGCCGCGGGCGGTGTGCTCATCGCGGGTGCGCTCGGTGCCGGATACGTGCGGCTGCGCAAGCGCCGCACCGACGCCGCCTGACGGCCGGGACCGGCGACCGTGCCCTCGGCCGCGCCCGGCGCCCGCAGGCCCTCGTGGTCCTTCCTCGCCGTGGTGCTCCTGATCGGCGTCCTGCTGGTGCACCACGGCGTCTCCCGTGCCGACGGACCGCCGCAGCCCGATCCGGGCGCGGCGGGTGCGGGCTACGACGCCCCCCCGGCCCGGAGCCAGTCCCCCGGCCACCCCCGGGGGGTGGGCGACCCGGGGAGAGGGGTGGGGGCGCCCCCG
>NZ_JBHYTK010000199.1:3532-12469 GCF_042749255.1 Streptomyces sp. NPDC059524
CGCGGCGGGCTCCCCCCGCCCGCGGCCCCCCCGCCCCCCCCCCCCGCCCCCGCCCGCGCGGCGGGGGTGCACACCCCCCCCACGACCCCGCCGGCCGATCCGCTGCCCGCGTCCAACCCGGTGCGGGTGCGCATCCCGGAGATCGGGGTGGACGCGCCGCTGACCCGGGTGGGCCGGGACGCCGAGGGCTGGCTGGACGCGCCGCCCCCGGACGACGCCAACCTGGCGGGCTGGTACACGAAGGCCGTCACGCCCGGTGAGCGCGGTACCGCGGTGATCGACGGGCATGTCGACAACGCGCGGGGCCCGGCGGTGTTCTACGGTCTGGGCTCGCTCGAGAAGGGCGAGCACATCGAGGTCGACCGGGCCGACGGCTCCACCGCCGTGTTCGAGGTCCACGGCATCGACGTCGTCGACAAGAACGACTTCCCCGACCGCAAGGTGTACGGCAGTACGGGCCTGCCCGAACTCCGCGTCATCACCTGCGGCGGCCGCTACGACAAGCGGACCGGGTACAGCGGCAACGTGGTCCTGTACGGGCTGCTCACCGAGGTGCGCGGACGCTCCTGAACCGGCCCTTCGCCGGTCAGCCCGCAGTGGGCGGGGCGGCCGGCGGGGGCGGGGTGTACGCCGGCGGGGCGGCGGGCGGCGCCGCGTTCGGCTGCGAGTCGAGGACGACGCGGCACAGCTTGAACTCGTACTGGTAGGTCTGCGTCCTGCCCTGGATGATCACGAGGTAGCCCTCGCCGTCCTCGTAGATCACGCGGCGTACCGGCATCGCCGGACGGGCGGGGTCGAAGGCGAGCACGTGACGGTGCAGCGCCTCCCGCGCCTCGGCGCGCGTACCGGTGACATGCCCTTCCGCCCGGGTCTGCTTGTACAACCCGGTCGGATTCGCGTGCTGGCACGACATCATCAGGCCCCACGTGCCCCGCGCCTGGTCCTCCACGGCCCGTCCCCCGTTCCGCTCGACTGCGTTTCGCCTCCGGAACTCTGCCACACGGCGCGACCGGCCGGGCTCCTGGCCTTGACGCTCCCCCACCCCACACCCTCATACTGGCAGCCAAATCGATTTGGCCAAATCGATTTGGCTCTCCGTCCCAGGGCCGGATCGCGGCTGAAGAACCCGAGCGTGCCGTCTCCCGAACGGAGCCCGAACGTGTTCAGTCCCCAGAAGAGCGGGTCAGTCCCCGCGCAACCACCCGTGCCCGAAACAGACCGGACGCCCCACCCGGGACCGGAGCCCGACCACGCCGAGGGCGGCCGCTCCGGAGTGCACCCCGTCGACGAGCGGCGCCCCCTCGGGCGGATCCTGCTCTTCGGCGTCCAGCACGTGCTCGTCATGGCGGCGACGCCCATCTCGGCGATCTTCCTGATGAGCGCCACCCTCCGGCTCGGCCCCGGGCTCACCGTCGATCTGCTCTCGGCGGCGTTCGTGCTGTCCGGCGTCGGATCGCTGATCCAGTCGCTCGGGCCCTGGAAGTTCGGGCCCCGGCTGCCGTTCGTCATGCTGCCGGGCGGGGCACCGCTCATCCTGTTCCTCGCCATCGCCGAGCAGCACGGGCTGCCCACCGCCACCGGCGCGGTCGTCCTCACGGCGCTGTTCTGCTTCGTCGTGCTGCCGGTGTTCTCGCGGCTGCTGCGCTTCTTCCCCGCGCTGGTCATCGGCACGATGATCGTGATCGTCGGCGTGAACCTGGTGAAGGTGGGCGCGGTCCTCGTCGCCGGGCGGCCCGGCACCCCCGGCTTCGCCGACCCGGTCAACCTCGGACTCGGCATGGCGACGATCGGCTTCACCGTCGCCTTCTACCTGTTCTTCACCGGAGTGGTGCGTCAACTCGCCGTCATGCTCGGCCTGTTGGCGGGGACGGCGCTCGCCGCCGCGACCGGCGCGATCGACTTCGGGCAGGCGGCCGGGGGCGGTCTGGTGAACGTGCCGCAGCTGATGCCGTTCGGCACCCCGCAGTTCAACCTGGTCGCCGCGCTGCCGCTGATGCTCTACAGCCTGGCGTCGATGGCCGAGGCGACCGGGCAGACCGTCATCAACGCGGAGGCCGTCGGCAAGGAGATCGACCGGCGCACCGACGTCCCGAAGACCGTGCGCGGCGACGCGCTGACCTCTCTCGTGGGCGGCTTCTTCGGGCTTCCGCTGATCGTCACCAGCGGCGAGAACATCGGCATCGTCCGGGTCACGGGCGTTCGCAGCCGCTTCGTCACGGCGGCCGCCGGGGCGGTGCTCATCGTCATCGGGTTCCTCGCCCCCGTGACCCGCGCCATCAGCGTCATCCCCTCGGCGGTCGTCGGCGGCACGGCCATGGTCGTGTTCGCCGTGATCACCGTGCTCGGCATCCAGATGCTCGGGCGCAGCGACCTCGACCGGCACAGCTCGACGTTCATCTGCGCCGTCGCGCTCGCCCTCGGTCTGCTGCCGATCCTCGTGCCCGGCGTGTACGGGGGCTTCCCGCCGAACGTCCGCATCCTCCTGGAGAGCGGCGTCGCCGTCGGCGCGTTCACCGCCGCCGTCCTCAACGTCCTCTTCCACCACGTCAGGCCGGGCATCGCCGCCCGCCTGAGCAACAGCACGCCGGTCTCCGGCTCCGTACGCACAGAAAGCGACCGATGAACACGCCCGACCACCCCGACCGCCGGCTCCTCTCCGCCCCCGGCCCGCTCCTCCTCGCCCCCGGCGCGGTGCTCCTTCCCGAAGGACCCGTGGACGGCTGGGCGGTGGTGGTCGACGGCGGACGCTTCCTGGCCGTCGGCCCCGCCGACGAACTGGAGCGGGCGCATCCGCGACTGCGGGCCGTACGGATGCCCGGGCATCTGCTGATGCCCGGCTTCGTGGACGCGCACCACCACCTCACGCAGTCCTTCGGTTCCGCGCTCGCCTTCGGGGAGCCCTCGGAGATCTTCCGCCGGGTGTGGGTGCCCCTGGAGGGCGCCCTGGACGAGGAATCCGCCTACGTCGCGGCGAAACTGGCCGCGTACGAGGCGCTGCGCGGCGGGTTCACGACCGTCGCGGACGCCGGGACGCGGGCGGACGTGGACGTCGAGGTCGTCGCCTCGGCCGCGCGCGACGCGGGGATCCGCTGCGTCCTCGGCCTGGTCTGCAACGACGCGGACGCCCCGGAGGGGGCGAGCGCCACCGCGCTCGACGCCGCCGGGAAGCACCTCGCCCGCTACGCCGACGACCCCCTCGTGCACCCGTCCCTGGCCGTCTCCATCCCCGAGGCCGCCACCGAGGCGACGCTGCACGGCACCGCGCGGCTCGCCGCGGAGGCCGGGGCCGTCGTGCAGATCCATGTGAACGAGCACCTCGCCGGGGTGGAGCGTTCACTCGTCCGGCACGGGCTGCGGCCGCTCGAGCACCTGCACCGCATCGGTGCGCTCGGGCCCCAACTGCTCGGCGCGCACGCCACGTTGCTGACGCCGCGCGAGCTGACGCTGCTCGCCGACACCGGCACGGCGATCAGCTACAACCCGGTGGCCAGCGCCTGGAAGGGCAACGCCGTCGCGCCCGCCACCGCCATGGCCGAGCGCGGCATCCGCTTCGGCCTCGGCACGGACGGCACGCGCGGCGACGGCTTCCGGCTCACGGAGGCCGCCGAGTTCGCGCAGCGGCTCGCCTACGGGCTGACCACCGGCGACTCCTCGTGCGGCGCCGGCTGGACGTGGCTGGAGGCGGCGAGCCGGGGCGGCGCGGACTCCCTCGGCCTGGGTGCCCGGACCGGCCAGGTCGCGGCGGGTCTGGCGGCCGACTTCCTGCTCGTCGACGTGGAGACGCCGGAGCTGGCGTTCTCCTGGGACCTGCCGTGGGAGCTGGTGCGGCGCGGCAACCGGGACCAGATCTCCGCCGTGTTCGTGGACGGCCGGCTGAGGATGTGGCACGGTCGGCCGACGGACTGGGACGGCGACGCGCTCGTGCGGCGGGCCGCGGAGCTGGCGCGGTCGGCCGTGGGCCGGGCGGACATCACGCGGGCCCATCCGACGTCGGTGGCGGCGCGGGAGGCCGCGGTACGGGCGGGTGCGGTACGGGAGCGGGGTGCGCGGCGGTGAGTGGCGTGACCTTGGTGGTGCTGGCCCTGACGGTGGTGGTCGCCGCGTTCGTCCAGGGCAGCAGCGGGCTCGGCTTCGCCCTGATCGTGGCGCCCGTGGCCGGGATCGTCGACCCGGGCCTGGTCCCGGTGTTCGTGCTCGCGTCGATGATCCCGCTCAACCTGTACGTGGCCTGGCGCGAGCGGGCCTCGCTCGATCTGCGCGGCGCGGGCTGGATCACCGGGGCCCGGCTCGCCGCGACCCCGGCGGGTCTCGCGCTGCTGTGGCTGATCCCCGAGCGCAGCCTCGGCCTGTTCGTGGGGGTGGCGACGCTCCTCGCGGCGGTGGTGAGCCTGGCGGCGCCCGCGTTCACGCCCGGCCGGGCCGCGTACCTCGGCGCGGGCGCGGTGACCGGGCTGACGGAGACGGCGACCGGTGTGGGCGGGCCGCCGCTGGCGCTGGTGTACCAGCACCGGCCGCCGGCCGAGCTGCGGGCGACGGTGGCCGCGTGCTTCCTCGTCGGCGAGGTCGCCTCGCTGATCCTGCTGTTCGCGACGGGCAAGGCGCAGGCCGGGGAGCTCGGCGCGTCGGCACTGCTGCTCCCCGCGATCGCGGTGGGCGCGTGGCTGAGCCGACTGGTCCATCACCGGCTCGACGCACGCCGGATGCGGCTGTTCGTGCTGGTCTTCGCGCTGGTGTCGGGGCTGGTGCTGGTGGTCGGCGTCTGAGCGCGCGCCGTCGGAAGGTCCGCGACGTCAGACGGTCCATGCCATGCCACCGCGCCCGCACGGCCTAGGCGCCGTCAGGCGGTCCGGGTCGTTCGACGGCCCGCGCCGTCAGGCGGTCCGTGCCGTGCCGCCGCGCACCCACCACCCGGGCAGCCCATGCCATCAGGCCGTCCGCGCCATCAGACAGTCCGCGCCATCGGACGGTCCGCGCCATGCCACCGCGCACCCACGACTTAGGCGCCGTCAAGCGGCCCGGGTCGTTCGACGGCCCGCGCCGTCAGGCGGCTCGCGCCGTCAGACGGTCCGTGCCGTGCCCCTGCGCACCGATGACGCCCGGGCGATCAGCCGGGGTTCGGGGGCGGAGGCCGTCGGCGGGGTGGCGGTGTCGCCGCGCAGTCGGCCGAGGAGGAGTTCGACCGCGGCGGCCGCCACCTGGTCGAGGTGCAGGTCGACGGCGGTCAGGGGCGGTTCGCAGGTGCGGGCGCGGAGCCCGTCGTACCGGGTGACGACCATGACGTCGTCGGGGACGGCGCGCCCGCTGTCCCGGATCGCCCGGACCGCGCCGACCGCGAACGCGTCGACCAGGGCGCAGACGGCGTCGGTCTCGGGGTGCTCGGCGAGCAGCGCGGCGCACCGCTCGTACCCGGCCTGCTCGCCTCCGGGCTCGGGGACCTGGGCGACGACCGGCTCCCAGCCGTGCTCGGCGGCGCGGCGCTCGTAGGCGGCGAGCGCGTCGACGGTGGAGTGCCGGGAGCCGGCGCCGACGATCAACGCCGGGTGCCGCGCGCCCTGTTCGTGCAGATGGTCCAGGAGCAGTTCGGCGACGCGGCCGCCGTGCAGGTCGACGTACGGGGCGTCCTCGTCGGGCGAGACCGGGCGGCCGAGCGCCACGTACGGCAGGCCGCGCTCGCGCAGTTGCGCCGCCGCCGCGTCCTGGACGTCGGGCTCGACGACGATGGCGCCGTCGATGTCCACGGAGTACAGCGCGGAGCCCGACTGGACGGGCGGGACGAGCACGAGGGCGTAGTCGTGCAGGAGCGCGCTCTCGGCGGCGGCGGCCGCGACCTCCATGTAGAACCCGAGCCGGGAGGGGCCGCCCGCGACGGCGAAGGGCATGGAGGAGGCGAGCGCGATGGCCTTCGCCTGTCCGCGCCGCAGCCGCTGGGCCCGCAGGTTGGGCCGGTAGCCGAGCTCGGCGGCGACCTTCTTGATCCGCTCCCGGGTGCGCGGGTCGACCTTGCCGAGGCCGTTGAGCGCGTGCGAGACGGTCGTGCGCGACACCCCGGCGACGCGGGCGACATCGGCGATCGTCGGCGGCCTCGGGGTGGAGGCGGAACTGGCCATCTGCGCGCGTGCTCCTCGCTGGCGGGAGGGGTGGACACGACCATCTTCGCCGATCGGGGCTGCCCCGGCCGGGACGGGGTCGCCGCGGGGCCCGGCACGCTGTCGCATCGGCCAACGGCGGGCGCTGCGGTTGTGCGGATCCACCGTTGTCCGGCCCCCGGCGTTCCCGGAGGATCCCCCGCATCCCTGGTGACGGCCGGGGACGCGAGGCACCCCCAGGAGGAACCATGGGCCGATGGGCCAGCCAGCTGTGTCGCCGTAAACCGCTCGGCTCGATGATCGAGGAGGCCGACGCGGAGGAGCCCGGCGGCCTCCGACGGACCATGGGGCTCGGGCAGTTGACGCTGATCGGCATCAGCTCCGTGATCGGCACCGGCATCTTCTTCGTGCTCGGCACGGGCGTGCCGAAGGCCGGGCCCGCGGTGATCCTGTCGTTCGTCGTCGCGGCGGTCGTCGCGGGACTCGGGGCGCTCTGCTACGTCGAGTTGGCCGGTGCGGTGCCCGTGGCGGGCAGCACCTACTCGTACGCGTACGCCTCCCTCGGCGAGGGGGCCGCCTATCTCGTCGCCTGGTGTCTGGTCCTGGAGTACGGGGTGGCCGCGTCGACGGTCGCGGTGAGCTGGGGGCAGTACCTGAACGAGGTGACGGGCACGCTGTTCGGGTTCACGCTGCCGGACGCGATCAGTCAACCGCCGGGCGCGGGCGGCCTGGTGAACGTACCGGCCCTCGTGGTGGTGCTTCTGTGCTCGCTGCTCCTGGCGCGGGGCACGCGCGAGTCCGCGGCGGTGAACGCGGTGATGGTGGCCGTGAAGATCGGGGTGCTGCTGTTCTTCGCGGCGGTGGCGTTCACCGCCTTCGACCGCGGCAACTTCGCGGACTTCGCGCCGCACGGCATGACGGGCGTGGGCCTGGCGGCCTCGGGGGTCTTCTTCACGTACGTGGGCTTCGACACGGTGGCGACCGCGAGCGAGGAGGTGCGCGATCCGCGGCGCACGATCCCGCTGGCGCTGCTGCTGACGCTCGCGGCGGTCACCGCCCTCTACATCCTCGTGTCGCTGGCGGCGCTCGGCGCCCAGCCGGCCGCGCGCTTCGGCGAGCAGGCGGACGCGGGCGAGGCGGTCCTGGCGCAGATCCTGCGGGACGTGACCGGCACGAGCTGGCCCGCGCTGGTGCTCTCGGCGGGTGTCGTCGTCTCCATCTTCAGCGTCGTGCTCGTCACGCTGTACGGGCAGACGCGCATCGTCTTCTCGATGGCGCGGGACGGTCTGCTGCCCCAGGTGTTCCGCCGGGTGGACCGCAAGCGGCACACGCCCGTGCACAACACGTGGGTCGTGGGGGCGCTGGTCGGCGGTCTCGCCGCGTTCGTGCCGCTGCAGTACCTGGCGGACCTGACCAGCATGGGCACGCTCATCGCGTTCGTGGCGGTGGCCGCCGCCGTGATCGTGCTGCGGCGGATCGCGCCGGACGCGCCGCGCTCGTACCGGGTGCCGCTGTACCCGGTCGTGCCGGTGCTCGCCGCGCTGTCCTGTCTCTACCTCGCCTGGCTGCTGCCGGGCGTGACGTGGACGCTGTTCGGCTGCTGGCTGCTCCTCGCCGCCGTCCTCTATCTGTGCTTCGGGCGCCGGCACTCGGCGCTGCGGGAACCGCGCGACGGCGACGCCCCGGCCGGGCGCGAGCCCGTCGGCGTCACGGCGGACGTGGAGGCGGGCGCATGACGCACACGCTTCCCGAGGCGGCCGTGCTCCGGCCGGCCGGAGATCTGGTCGAGCTGACGCGCGCGCTGGTCGACGTGGCGTCGGAGAGCGGCTCCGAGGCCGCGCTCGCCGACGCGGTGGAGGGCGCGCTGCGGGCCGCGCCGCATCTGACGGTCGAGCGGATCGGGCACTCGGTCGTCGCCCGGACCTCCCTCGGCCGCACCGAGCGGGTCGTCCTCGCCGGCCACCTGGACACCGTCCCGGCCTGCGACAACCTGCCCTCGCGCCTGGTGGACGACCGGGTGTACGGGCTCGGCGCCTGCGACATGAAGGGCGGTGTGGCCGTGGCGCTGCAGACCGCCGTGACGGTCACGGCGCCGACGCGGGACGTGACATACGTGTTCTACGAGTGCGAGGAGGCGGACGCCGCGCGCAACGGGCTCGGGATCATCGCCGCCGCACGGCCCGAGCTGCTCGCGGGCGATCTGGCGATCCTCCTGGAACCGTCGGGCGGCCTGGTGGAGGGCGGCTGTCAGGGCTTCCTCACCGCGGACGTGACCGTGCGGGGCCGGCGGGCGCACACCGCGCGCGCCTGGCAGGGCGTGAACGCGGCCCACCGCGCGGCCGAGGTCCTGCGCCGCCTCGACGAGCACGGCGTACGTGAGGTGGTCGTCGACGGGCTGGTGTACCGGGAGGGGCTGAACGCGGTGGCCGTGCGGTCGGGGGTGGCGAGCAATGTCGTACCGGACACCTGTGTCGTCACCGTCAACCTCCGCTTCGCGCCCAGCTGTTCGCCGCAGGAGGCGGAGGCGCGGGTGCGCGCGCTGTTCCCCGAGTACGAGGTGGACGTGACGGAGGTGGTCGCGGGCGCGCTGCCGGGGCTCGGCCGGCCCGCCGCCGCGTCGCTGCTCGCCCGTCTCGGCACCGAGCCCCGGGCGAAGCTCGGCTGGACGGACGTGGCCCGTTTCGCCGCCGCGGGCGTGCCGGCGCTGAACTTCGGGCCCGGCGACCCGTCGCTCGCGCACACCCCGGACGAGTACGTGCCGGTTGCCGAACTGCACGCGGTACGGCAGGCGTTGACGGACTGGCTCACCGGCTGAGCCGGGTTCCGTGCGGCCTGCGGGCCGGTCGGGCTC
>NZ_JBHYTK010000200.1:0-12380 GCF_042749255.1 Streptomyces sp. NPDC059524
ATGCACGCCCTTCGGGCGGCATTTCCCCGATGAAGGCTGAACGGCGAAGCCGTTCGCCTTCAGGGGCGCGGGGCTGTGTCCGTCAGCGGCTCCGCCGCGGGGCGCGAGAAGCCCCACCGGCCCGCACCCGACAACGAACCCCACCTACCCCTCGGACAAGAACTCCGAGAACGTCCGGCGCCCCACGGAGTGGCCCGGTGCCAGGTGCCCACCCGCCCGGAACGCCCGGTACACCCGCCCGAACAGCGGCACGGACACGACGAGGCGCCGCTTCCCGACCGCCCCCAGATACGCCCGCCCCAGCTCCGCCAGCGACCTGACCTCGGGCCCGCCCATGTCCGGCACACGCCCGGCCGGCCCCGAAACCGCCAGCTCCGCCAACCGCTCCGCGACCTCCGCCACCTCCACCGGCTGATCACCGACCCCCGCCGGCAACAGCATCACGGGCAGCCGCGCCGCCCCCGCCAGAACGTCCCGCACCAGCTCGTGGAACTGCGTCGCCCGCAGCACCGTCCAGCCGAGCCCGGACGCCTCGATCATCCGCTCCACCGCCCACTTCTCCCGGTAGTAGCGCAACGGGACCCGGTCGACGCCGACGATCGAGATGAAGAGCAGGTGCGGGACGCCCGCCCGCCGCGCCGCCTCGATCAGATGCGCGGCCGCCTTCTCGTCCCCGCCGCGCGGCGACGAGGCGCAGTGCACGATCACGTCCGCGCCGGACACCGCCCGGTCGAGCGCGGGGCCGCCCTCGCGCAGGTCCACCGCGTACGGCCGCGCGTGCCGGCTGAGCACCCGCACCTCGTGCCCCGCCTCGGAGAGCCGCTCGTGGACGAGCCGCCCCAGCGTGCCCGTGCCGCCGGTCACCAGGATCGTGGTCATCGCTCCATCAGCCCCTTCGGACGTCGGCGTCCCCCTGTGGGACACCGTCGTCAGCTGGGAACCGGCGGGCTCGCGCGAATGTGACAGCCCGCGGGCCGGAACCTCAGGCGGCGGCCAGCTGCGCGTCCACGAAGGCCAGTTTGTCGGGATTCAGGACGGCCCGCGCGGCCACCACGAGCCCGTCGCGCACCTCGAAGGCGACGGTCCCGACGAGCGCGCCCGCCATCCGGGCGACCACCGCCGGCTCCCCGTTGATCTCCGCGACCGACAGCTCCGCACCGGCCAGATAGCGCTCGCCGACGCCCACGAGGAACCGCAGCACCTTGTCCCGCCCGTCGACCGGCCGGCGTGCCGCGGACACCTTGCCGCCGCCGTCGCCCCACCAGGTCACATCCGCGGCGAGCACCTTCTCCAGGCCCACGAGGTCGCCCTCCCGGGCCGCCGCCACGAACGCCTCGACCAGCTCACGCCGTACCTGTTCCGAGGGCTCGAAACGGGCCGCGGGCGCCGCGATCCGGCCCGTCGCCCGCCGGTACAGCTGCCGGCAGTGGGCCTCCTCCAGATCGAGGACGCCGGCGATCTCCCGGTACCCGTACGCGAACGCCTCGCGCAGCACGTACACCGCCCGCTCCGTCGGCGTCAGCCGCTCCAGCAGGACCAGCAGCGCGCAGGACACCGAGTCCCGGCTTTCCGCCGAGTCCAGCGGGCCGAGCGCGCCGTCCGAGGTGAGGACCGGTTCGGGCAGCCAGGGGCCCACGTACCGCTCTCGCTGTACGCGGGCCGAGGTGAGGCGGTTGAGGCAGAGGTTCGTGACGACCTTGGCGAGCCAGGCCCCCGGACGGGTGACCGCACCGGGCTCGGTGGCGCGGAAGCGCAGGTACGCGTCCTGCACGGCGTCCTGCGCCTCCTCGGCGGAGCCGAGCATCCGGTAGGCGAGCCCGAACATCCGCGGGCGGTGGCTCTCGAACTCTTCGGCGCGGGCGCTCTCCGATGCGGTCGTCACGACCCTCACCCTGCCAGAGAGCGCCCGGGGTTCAGCAGGCGCCCTGGTCCTGCCAGACACCCCACTCCCCGGTGGAGCCGGGCTGTTCGCCCTTCGTCCACCACTTGGCCTTCCAGGTGTGCCCGCCGTACGAGACGAGCGCTCCGGCGCCGTATTCGGTGGCCGTGTTCCACGCGGCGGCCGTGCAGGTGCCGCCCGTCGGATCCGGGGTCGGCGTGGGCGTCGGCGTCGGGTCGGGCGTCGGCGTGCCCGAGCCCGGCCGGACGACGGTCGTGCCGCGGGCCAGGTCGCCGGCCAGCGCGTACGTCTTCCCGCCGAAGGTCACCGTCCAGTTCGAGGGCGTCGACACCGGCTGGTAGTAGACGAAGTCGAGCGAGACGGAGGCGCCGGGCGCGAGCGACTGCCAGGCGGGCAGCTTCAGCGAGACCCGGTGGTAGTCGCCCTTGAGTCCGCCCACGTTGTCGCCCGTGTGGTCGCTGCGGACGATCGTCGTGCCGAACCCGGACTGATCCTTGGCGTTGCCCGGCGCCGAGGTCCCGTAGTCGAACTGGAACTCGGTGCCGCCCGGCAGCGTCGCGTCCGTGTTGTTGGTGATCTTCACCTTGGGCGAGATCGGGTAGTTGGAGTCGCCGAGCGGGAAGGAGCCGAAGTCCACGCCGATGTCGAGCGCCTCGGTCGGCAGATCGATCGTGGAGCGCTTCGCGCCGTACGGCTTCGCGGACTTGAAGGCGTCGTAGAGCGTGCTGGTGAGCGTGGAGCCGGGCTCGTACTGGCCCTTGGCCGCGTTCCACCCGTAGTCGCCGGCGAGTTCCCAGATCATGGTGCCGCCGATGCCCCGGTCGGCCACGTACGCGGCCTTCGCGGCGACCGACTGCTCGTCCTCGGTCGACAGGAACACCTTCTTGTCGGCGTTCCACAGCCAGGGCGCCACGAGCGTCGAGTCGTACTTGCGCTGGTAGGTACCCGTCAGCTTCGTGTCCGCCGGGAAGCCGTACTTCGTCACGTAGTCCCCGACGACGCCCTTCTCCAGGTTCTTGGCGTGCCACATCGGGTTCGAACCGGCCGGGGACTCCTTGCCGTTCGTGTCCTTGTCGTGCCAGAGGTTGTCGATGCCGACGGCGCCGTCACCGCACTTCGTCAGGCCCGCGCCCGCCGGACAGTCCGTCGAGGGCGCCTTCCCCCACAGCCCGTCGGTGCCGCCCTGCACGTTCTTGAAGCCCCGCGTGTAGTACGGGAGCCCGATGTTGATGCGCCCGGCCGGCATCGAACCGCGGAAGTAGTGGTAGGCCCAGTCGGTGTTGAGGTAGCCGATGCCGCCGTACTGGGAGGTCGAGTAGACGCCCGCCGCGGCGAGTTCGGCGTCCTTGCCGTCGTCGAACAGCGAGGCGTTCGGGCCGACGTACTCGTTCCAGGCGCCGTGCAGGTCGTACGACATGATGTTGACGTAGTCCAGGTACTTCTGGACCTGGAAGGTCTCCATGCCGCGCAGCAGATAGCCGGAGGACGGGGCCGCGACGGACAGCAGGTAGTGCCTGCCGTCGGCCGCGCCGGCCCGGTCGAGCTTCTCGCGCAGCGTCTTCATCAGGGCGGCGTAGCCCTTGACGAGGCCGGCCCTGCGGGCGTTCGCGAGCGACCAGTCCAGCGGGTTGCCCGAGTCCTTCATGGTCGTCGGGTACTCGTAGTCGATGTCGACGCCGTTGAAGCCGTACTTCTTGACGAACGCGACGGCGGAGTCGGCGAAGGTGTCGATGCCCGCCTGGTTGACGCTGCCGTCCGCGTTCGTCGCCATCGCGTAGAAGCCGCCCGAGTCGACGCGCTTGCCGTCGTCCCCGAAGTAGCCGCCCGTCTCGGCCCAGCCGCCGACGGAGACCAGCGTCTTCACGTTCGGGTGCTGCTTCTTGAACTTGGTGAGCAGGTTGAAGTGGCCCTTGTACGGCAGGTCGGGGTCCATCTCGGCGCCCGCGACACCCGGCCAGGTCATGCCCGTGGCCGCGTTCTTCGGGCCGTCGGCGCCGACCGAGATCTTGTTGTCCCCGTCGACGTGCGCGAAGGCGTAGTTGAGGTGCGTGACCTTGTCCCAGGGGATGTCAGAGGCGAGGTACGCGGGGGTTCCGTCCTGGCCCGTGCGCCAGCCCGTGAAGTAGCCGATGACGCGGCGCTGGTGGTCGGCGCCCATCTTCTCGCGGCCCTCGGTGTCGTAGACCGAGCAGTAGGGGACCGAGACGCCGGGCGTCTCGTAGAGGCCGTCGGGGCGGCAGGACTCCTGGTCGGCGGCGTGCGAGACGGTCGCGGGCAGCGAGGCGAGCAGCAGCCCCGCCACGGCGGCCGCGCCGGCGAGCAGGGCCGGTCGGCGTCTGGGCGGTCTGGGGAACGGCACGGCGGTTCCTCCCGGGGAGGGCATCGGTGATGCGCGAGTGGGGCGGGTGGACCTCGAGGCTGGGAGGAACCTAAGAGGACTAGACCATGACGTCAATAGGTCTGTACCAATCTCAACAACCGGCGCCCGCCGGGGGAGTTGGCCGCCTATTCCCTCCCGGGACCCAAAGTCACCGTTCGTGGCTGTGAGTCAGCCCACAGGGATCACCGGTAGACGTGCCGGGTGGACGTGGCACACTGGCCCTGTACCAGAAGCAGCGCACTCCGGGGTCGGTGAAAGTCCGAACCGGCGGTTACAGTCCGCGACCCGGTCACACACCAGTGACCGGTTGACCAGGTGAAATTCCTGGACCGACGGTTAAAGTCCGGATGGGAGGCAGTGCGCGGCGGGCGGGCACCTCGTGTGCGCGTCGCCGAGCTGTTGAGGGCATCCCTGTCGATGCCCCGCACGTGGCGTCGCCGCTCCCGGTGTCGTCGTCCGTACGTTCTGTCGCCGTATCGCGACAGTGCCCCGGAGTCCAGACCCTCAGAGGGAGGACCGGGGAAGTGTTCACCGGAATCGTCGAAGAGCTGGGCGAGATCACGGCCGTCGAGAACCTCGACGACGCCTCCCGCTTCCGCGTCCGCGGCCCCGTCGTCACCGACGGCGCCAAGCACGGAGACTCCATCGCGGTCAACGGCGTGTGTCTCACCGTCGTGGAGCACGAGGGCGACGAGTTCACCGCCGACGTCATGGCCGAGACCCTCAAGCGGTCCAGCCTCGGCGCCCTGACCACCGGCTCCCGGGTCAACCTGGAGCGCCCGATGGTCGCCGACGGCCGCTTCGGCGGTCACATCGTGCAGGGCCACGTCGACGGCACCGGCGCGATCGTCGAGCGCACCCCCTCCGAGCACTGGGAGATCGTCAAGGTCTCCCTGCCCGCCGAGCTGTCCCGGTACGTCGTCGAGAAGGGCTCCATCACGGTCGACGGCGTCAGCCTCACCGTCGTCGAGGCCGGCCCCGACTACTTCACCATCAGCCTCATCCCCACCACCCTCGCCCTGACCACGCTCGGCCACAAGCAGCCCGGCGACCCGGTCAACCTCGAGGTCGACGTCATCGCCAAGTACGTCGAGCGCATGCTCGGGATCCAGGAGGGCGACCGGTGAACTGGCTCAACTCGCAGGCGTTCACGCTGTTCGGCCAGCACATCATCTGGTCCGACATGATCGGCAACGTGATCGGGCTGATCGCCCTCGCCCTCGGCTGGCGCCGCTCCATATGGACCTGGCCCGCCCAGCTGGTCTCCGGCGCGATCCTGCTCACCGCCTTCGCCACCGCCCACCTCTCGGGCAGCGCGGGCAAGCAGCTCGTCGTCATCGTTGTCGCCCTCTTCGGCTGGTGGCAGTGGAACCGCGGCAAGGGCCAGGCGCAGGACGGCTCCATCGCCGTCCGCTTCGCCACCTGGCGCGAGCGCGGCTACCTGATCGGCGCCGCCGCCCTCGGCACCCTCGCCGTCGGCGGCCTGTTCACCGCCTTCCCGACCCTGTCCTGGGACCCCTGGCCCGACGCCTACATCTTCGTCGGCACCGTCGTCGCCATGTACGCCCAGGCCCGCGGCATGGTCGAGTTCTGGTTCGCCTGGCTCCTGGTCGACGCGGTCGGCGTCCCGCTGAACTTCGCCAACGGCTTCGCCTTCTCCGGCTTCGTCTACGTCATCTACGGCGCGCTCGTCCTGTGGGGCATGCGCGACTGGTGGCTGCGGTCCCGCGCCGCCACCGCCCCTGCGCTCGAAGGAGCCCACGCATGAGCACGGCAGCCCACCTCTACGAAGTGACCGACCTGGCCCTCGACCCGGTCGAGCAGGCCGTCCGGGACATCGCCGCGGGCCGCCCCGTCGTGGTCGTCGACGACGAGGACCGGGAGAACGAGGGTGACCTCGTCGTCGCCGCCGAGAAGATCACGCCCGAGATCGTCGCCTTCATGATGAGCGAGTGCCGCGGCCTGATCTGCGCGCCCATGGAGAGCGACGAGCTGGAGCGGCTCGACCTGCCCCAGATGGTCGGCAACAACACGGAGTCGATGAAGACCGCCTTCACCGTCTCCGTCGACGCCTCCGGCGCCCACGGCGTCACCACCGGTATCTCCGCCGCCGACCGCGCCACCACCCTGCGGCTGCTCGCCTCCGGCGACGCCGAGCCCGGCGACTTCGTGCGCCCCGGGCACATCTTCCCGCTGCGCGCCAAGCCCGGCGGCGTCCTGGCCCGCAACGGCCACACCGAGGCCGCCGTCGACCTCGCCCGCCTCGCCGGCCTCCGCCCGGCCGGCGCCATCGTCGAGATCGCGGGTGAGGACGGCGTCATGCTGCGCCTGCCCGAGCTGGTCCCCTTCGCCCGCAAGCACGGCCTGACGATCATCTCCATCGAGGACCTGATCGCCTACCGCCGCAGCAGCGAACCCACCGTCAAGCGTGAGGCGACCGTCCAGCTGCCCACCGCCCAAGGCGAGTTCACCGCCTACGGCTACCGCTCCACCGTCGACGGCGTCGAGCACGTCGCCCTCGTCCACGGCGAGCTCGGCGACGGCGAGGACGTCCTCGCCCGCGTCCACTCCGAGTGCCTCACCGGCGACGTCTTCCACTCGCTGCGCTGCGACTGCGGCCCCCAGCTGGAGGAGTCCATGCGGCGCATCGTCGAGCACGGCCGCGGCGTCGTCGTCTATCTGCGCGGCCACGAGGGCCGTGGCATCGGCCTCGTGTCCAAGCTGCGCGCCTACGAACTCCAGGAGCAGGGCCGCGACACCCTCGACGCCAACCTGGAGCTCGGCCTGCCCGCCGACGCCCGCGACTACGCGGCCGGCGCCCAGATCCTCCAGGACCTCGGCGTGCACAGCCTGCGCCTGATGACCAACAACCCGGACAAGACCGACGCCCTCACCCGGCACGGCCTGAAGGTCACCGCCCGGGAGCCCATGCCCGTCACCGCCGGCGAGCACAACCTCGGCTACCTGCGCACCAAGCGCGACCGCATGGGCCACGACCTGCCCTGGCTGGACGCGCCCCGCACGTCCACCTGCAGCAACCAGTGATCAACCGTCCCATCAGCTACGTACGTACGAGGAGAAGCGCGTGAGCGGCAAGGGTGCACCCGAACTGAGCGTCAAGAACTGCGGAGACCTGCGCGTCGCCGTCGTCGCCGCCCAGTGGCACGAGAAGGTCATGGACGGCCTCGTGAACGGCGCCCTGCGCGCCCTGACCGAGCTGGGCATCAGCGAGCCCACCGTGCTGCGCGTCCCGGGCAGCTTCGAGCTCCCCGTCGTCGCCAAGGTCCTCGCGAGCCGCGGCTACGACGCCGTCGTCGCGCTCGGCGTCGTCATCCGCGGCGGCACCCCGCACTTCGAGTACGTGTGCCAGGGCGTCACCCAGGGCCTGACCCAGGTCTCCATCGAGACCGGCGTGCCCGTCGGCTTCGGCGTCCTGACCTGCGACACCGAGGAGCAGGCCCTGGACCGGGCCGGCCTCGAGGGCTCGAACGAGGACAAGGGGCACGAAGCGGTCACCGCCGCCGTCGCCACCGCGACCACGCTGCGTACCGTCGCCGAGCCCTGGCGTTAAGGGGCGAGGAGAGCCGCGTAAAGTAGGCACCACCATGTCCAATAAGACGTTCGAGGAGCTCTTCACCGAGCTCCAGCACAAGGCAGCCAACGGCGACCCCGCCACGTCCCGCACCGCAGAGCTGGTCGGCAAGGGCGTCCATGCCATCGGCAAGAAGGTCGTCGAGGAGGCCGCCGAAGTCTGGATGGCCGCCGAGTACGAGGGCAAGGACGCCGCGGCCGAGGAGATCTCGCAGCTCCTCTACCACGTCCAGGTGATGATGGTCGCCCGCGGCATCTCCCTCGACGACGTGTACGCGCATCTCTGAGCCCGTACGCCGATCCCGTCAGCACACCCGTTTCTCACGCCTGTCACGACTCTCCACGCAAAGGAATCCGACCTCATGCTGCGCATCGCCGTCCCCAACAAGGGTTCACTGTCCGGACCTGCGTCGGCGATGCTGCATGAGGCCGGATACCGCCAGCGCAAGGAGTCCAAGGAACTCGTCACGGTCGACCCGGACAACGAGGTGGAGTTCTTCTACCTCCGCCCCAAGGACATCGCGATCTACGTGTCCTCCGGCAAGCTCGACATCGGCATCACCGGCGAGGACCTGCTGATCGACTCGGGCGCCGACGCCGAGGCGATCCTGCCGCTCGGCTTCGCCCGCTCCACCTTCCGCTTCGCCTCCCGCCCCGGCGCCGTCAAGAGCGTCGCCGACCTCGCGGGCCGGACGATCGCCACCTCCTACGAGGGCATCGTCGGCAAGTACCTCGACGAGCACGACGTCCAGGCCTCCGTCGTCCACCTCGACGGAGCCGTCGAGACCGCCATCGAGCTCGGCGTCGCCGACGCCATCGCCGATGTCGTCGAGACCGGCACCTCGCTGCGCAACGCGGGCCTGGAGGTCTTCGGCGAGCCCATCATGCGCTCCGAGGCCTGCGTCGTCCGCCGCAAGGGCGCCGAGACCGACGACCCCAAGGTCCAGCAGTTCCTGCGCCGCCTCCAGGGCGTCCTCGTGGCCCGCACCTACGTGATGATGGACTACGACTGCCGCGCCGAGCACCTGGAGAAGGCCGTCGCCCTCACCCCGGGCCTCGAGTCGCCGACCGTCTCCCCGCTGCACAACGAGGGCTGGGTCGCCGTGCGCGCCATGGTCCCCGCCCGCGACGCCCAGCGCATCATGGACGACCTGTACGAGCTCGGCGCCCGGGCCATCCTCACCACCGCGATCCACGCCTGCCGTCTCTGAGACCGCCTCCGAGACCGCCGCGAGGACCGCTCAGAGGACCGTGAGGACTTCCCGCCATGACTGACCTGCCGACGCTGCCCGTCACCTTCCGGCCGAGCCGCACCCGCGCCATCCTGCACGGGCTCGGCGCCGCCAGCTTCGTGACGATCACCGCCGTCGCCCTGCTGCTCGGCGGACTGAACCCGGGGGAGCGGACCAGCTTCGTCTTCACCGCGGCCATGTTCTGGGGCGTCCTCGCGCTGCTCGCCCGGCCCAAGGTCGTCGCCGACGACAGCGGCGTCACCGTCGTCAACGTCGCGCGCAGCCGCCGGCTCGCCTGGGCCGAGATCGTCCAGGTCAACCTGCGGCCCGGCGACCCCTGGGTGTTCCTCAACCTCACCGACGGCACCAGCCTGGCCGCCATGGGCATCCAGCCCGGCATCGCCAAGGAGAGCGCCATCCGTGACGCCAAGGCGCTGCGCGCCCTGACCGAGGCCCACAGCACCGTCCAGGGCTGAGGACCCCCGCTTCGGGGCGGTCTCCGGGAAGGCTCAGGGCCGTGGGGCCTGCCGCACCACCCCTGTCGTGATTAATCTGGTGACGGGGCGCGCCTCGAGTGCCGCCCCGCCCCCGACGCGCCCCCACGGGCGGCCGGGGGCTCCGACTGACTTAGGAGTGACTCCCTCCAGCGATGGACGGATCGTCCGGTAGTACCTGCGCCGCCCCCTCCCGACATAGCGCGCCCCGCGCGCTGACGTCACCGGAGGCGGCGGCATGACCATCCCGTTGCTGCTTCTCGCGGCCGCCTTCCTCCTGATCCTCGCCAACGGCTTCTTCGTGGCCGCCGAGTTCGGCCTCGTCACGGTGGAGCGCCCCGACGCCGAGCAGGCCGCCGCCGCCGGCGACAAGCGGGCCCGCACTGTCGTGGCCGCGCTCAAGGAACTGTCCTTCCAGCTCTCCGGCACCCAGCTCGGCATCACCATCACCTCACTGGTCGTCGGCATGCTCGCCGAACCGGCCCTCGCCGAACTGCTGCACGGCCCGTTCACCGCCGTCGGCGTCCCCGAGGGCGCGGCGCGCGGCATCAGCGTCGTCGTCGGCATGCTCCTCGCCGCCGCCGTCCAGATGGTGATCGGCGAACTCGTCCCGAAGAACTGGGCGGTCTCCAAGCCGCTGCAGGTCGCCCGCTTCGTCGCGGGCCCCCAGCACGTCTTCTCCCGCCTGTTCCGCCCGGTCATCGCCGTCCTTAACGCCGTCGCGAACCGCCTGGTGCGCGCCCTCGGCGTCGAACCGGCCGACGAGCTGGCCTCCGCCCGCACCCCGGGCGAACTGGTCTCGCTGGCCCGCCACTCGGCGCAGGCCGGCGCCCTGGAGCAGGACACGGCGGACCTGTTCGTCCGCACCCTGTCGCTCGCCGAGCTCACCGCGCAGCACGTCATGACCCCGCGCGTGAAGGTCAGCGCCCTCCAGGCCTCCGCGACCGCCGAGGACGTGGTCAACCTGACCCGCGCCACCGGCCTGTCCCGCTTCCCCGTGTACCGGGAGCGGATCGACGAGGTCGTCGGCATGGTCCACCTCAAGGACGCCCTCGCGATCCCCGCGCACGAGCGGCTGCGCACGCCCGTCGCCCGGATCGCCCAGGCCCCGCTCCTCGTCCCGGAGACGCTCCCGGTGCAGCCGCTGCTCGCGCGCCTGCGCAGCGAACAGCCCATCGCGGTCGTCGTAGACGAGTACGGCGGCACCGCCGGGGTCGTCACCCTCGAGGACATCGTGGAGGAGCTCGTCGGCGAGGTCCGCGACGAACACGACCGCCACGACCTGCCCGAGCTCGCCCCGCTGCCCCCGGAGGACGGCCGCCCCGCCTGGGAGGCCGACGGCAGCTGCCGCGTCGACGTCCTGCGCCGCATCGGCCTCGAAGCACCCGACGGCCCGTACGAGACCGTCGCCGGACTCGTCGCCGATCTGCTCGGCCGCATCCCCGCCGCCGGCGACAGGGCCGAGCTGCCCGGCTGGCGGCTCGCCGTGCGCCAGGTCGACCACTACCGGGCCGAGCGGGTCCGGATCGTCCGGCTCGCGGACGCCCCGCAGCCCGTCCTGGAGGCGGCCCGATGAGCGCCCTGCAACTGTTCTTCGCCGCGCTGCTGGTGCTGGCGAACGGGTTCTTCGTCGGCGCCGAGTTCGCTCTCGTCTCCGTGCGCCGCAGCCAGATCGAACCCATCCCCGGCAACCGCGCCCGCCAGGTCCTCTACGGACTCGAGCACCTGCCCCAGATGATGGCGGCCGCCCAGTTCGGCATCACCGTCTGCTCGCTGACGCTGGGCGCGGTGGCCGAGCCGACCGTCGCCCGTCTTCTGGAGCCGGTCTTCGAGGCGGTCCACCTGCCCGAGGGCATGATCCACCCCCTCGGCTACGTGATCGCGCTCGCTGCCGTCGTCTTCCTCCACCTCGTCATCGGCGAGATGGTCCCGAAGAACCTGGCGATGGCCGCGCCCGAGAAGACGGCGCTGTGGTTCAGCCCCGGGCTCGTCGCGTTCGCCCGCCTGTGCAAGCCCGTCACGATCGCCCTCGGCGCCTGCGCCCGGCTGGTCCTGCGGCTCTTCCGGGTCGAGCCCAAGGACGAGGTCGAGGCCGTCTTCACCAGCGAGCAGCTCAACCGCCTCGTCGAGGACGCGGGCCAGGCCGGCCTGCTCGGACCCGAGGAGCAGGAACGGCTCGAGGACGCGCTCGAACTGGGCTCGCGCCCGGTGACGGACGTGCTCCTGGCCCGCCCCTCCCTGGTGACGGTCGGCCCGTCCGTGACCCCCGCCCAGATCATCGAACTGACCGGCCGCACCGGGTACTCCCGGTTCCCGGTCTGCGCGGACGGCGGCGCGTTCATGGGCTACCTGCACGTGAAGGACGTCCTGGACCTCATCGACGGCCCCGACACGGACCGCGCGGTCCCGCAGCACCTGTGGCGTCCGATGACGACCCTGCGCTCCGAACTGCCGCTGGACGACGCCCTGACGGTGATGCGCCGCGCGGCGACCCACCTGGCCCAGGTCGCGGACGCGTCGGGCCGCGTCCTGGGCCTCGTCGCCCTGGAGGACGTCCTGGAGCTCCTGGTCGGCGAGGTCACCGACCCGACCCACCAGGTCCCTCCGGCCCGGACCCGTGTGGACCTGTCGGCCTGAGCGGGTCCCCTTTCGGCTTTCCCCCGGTGGGGGCTGGCCGCGCAGTTCCCAGCGCCCCTGAGATGCGCACTTCGTGCGCGATCTCATCGGGGCGGTCACCGGTCCGGGCGGTCACCGGTCGGGGAAATGCGACCCGAAGGGTCCGC
>NZ_JBHYTK010000201.1:0-12322 GCF_042749255.1 Streptomyces sp. NPDC059524
GGCCCCCCGGACCCTCGACGCCCCCGCTTCCCGCGGGGAATCGCCTGCGTGCCTACGGGTTGTCCACCCGGAGCAGCCGGTTCGGGGAACCGAGCCCCGCGCCCTTCACCCGGCCCGCGGCGGCTTGGCCGGTGAGCGCCTGGCTCACCTCGGCCGGGGACGCGCCCGGGTGGCCGGAGAGCCAGAGCGCGGCCGCGCCCGCGACGTGCGGCGAGGCCATCGACGTACCGGAGAACGTGGCGTCGCCGGTGTCGCTCGCGTACGACGCCGAAGTGATGTCGACACCAGGGGCGAACAGATCCACGGAGAAGCCCCAGTTGGAGAAGCTCGCGCGGGTGTCGGTCCGGTCGGTCGCGCCGACCGTGACGGCCTCGGAGACCCGGGCGGGCGAGTAGAGGCCCGCGAGGAGTCCGTCGTTGCCCGCCGCGACCGTGTAGGTCACGCCGGACGCGATCGAGTTGCGGACGGCGGCGTCGAGTTGGGTGTTCGCGTAACCGCCCAGGCTCATGTTCGCGACCGCGGGCTTCTTCGCGTGCTTCGTCACCCAGTCGATGCCCGCGATGACCTGCGCCGTGGTCCCCGAGCCCGCGTCGTCGAGCACGCGGACCGCGACGACGTCGGCCTTCTTCGCGACGCCGAACGTCTCGCCCGCGACGGTTCCGGCCACGTGCGTGCCGTGCCCGTTGCCGTCCTGGGCGACCGCGTCGTTCTCCACGAAGTCCCAGCCGCTGGAGGCGCGCCCGCCGAAGTCCTGGTGCGAGGCCCGGATGCCGGTGTCGATGACGTACACGCTCACGCCGGTGCCGCCGGAGTCCGGCGAAGTGTAGGAGCGGTCCAGCGGCAGGTCGTTCTGGTCGATGCGGTCCAGGCCCCACGACGGCGGGTTCTGCTGGGTCTGCTCGAACGTGACCTCCGTGTCCTGCGCCACGGAGGCCACGGCCGGGTCGGCGGCGAGCCGCTTCGCCTGTGCCTCGGTCAGCCGCACCGCGTACCCGTTGAGCGCGGTGCCGTAGGTCTGGCGGATGGTCGCCCCGTACTTCTCGGCCACCTCCTGCCCGGCCGCGGACGGCGCCCTCGTCCCTCCCTTCAGCGTCACGATGTAACTGCCCGTCACGGCGCCGGGTGCACCGGCGCCGAGTATCCGCCCCTGCGCGGGGGCGGCCTGCGCGGGCAGGGTGACGGCCGAAACCACCGCCGCGGCGGCGAGGGCGGTGAGCGCGTGCGCCCACCTGCGGCCGGCGGTACGAGTCACCGGCAAGGTCTCTGCCATGGATGGGGTGTCCTCCTCAACTCGGCGTGACGGCACGCCGGTTGGCAGCGTCCCCCGCGTCGCGGAGCGTCACAAGGGCATGCGCCGGGGCGGATCGGCGTCGCCCGTGGAGAGTCTGTGAGGGATGCGGACGCCTCGGGCGCCCTCTGGCGGGAACCGGCCGCAGCCGTGGCCCGGAGGCGCAATC
Source organism: Streptomyces sp. NPDC059524 (assembly GCF_042749255.1). Taxonomy (NCBI): domain Bacteria; kingdom Bacillati; phylum Actinomycetota; class Actinomycetes; order Kitasatosporales; family Streptomycetaceae; genus Streptomyces; species Streptomyces sp. NPDC059524. The sequence goes on from NZ_JBHYTK010000201.1 coordinate 1,458, forward strand.
GCGGTGGCGGGCGCGCCCGGCCCTCGCGCAGGATGACAGGCATGGCGATCATCCACCACACGACCCTCAAGCCCACCAAGCTCGAACTCCTCACGGACTGGCTGCCGCACCGGCCCTGGTACCGGGGCGCGGGCACCCCCGAACTGAGCAGGACCGGCGGCTTCCGGCTCGACGACCCGGACGGCGAGGTCGGCATGGAGTTCATGGCCGTCACCGACACCTCCGGGCCCGAACCGGTCACGTACCACGTCCCGATGGCCTACCGCGGCGCCCCGCTCCCGGACGCGCCCGCCGACGCCCTCATCGGCACCACCGAGCACGGCGTGCTCGGCAAACGCTGGATCTACGACGGCATGGCGGACCCGGTGCTCCTCACTGAGCTGGGACGGCTGCTGCGCGGGGAGGCCCCGGCGCACGCGCAGAGCGTCGACGGCGCCCTCGACCCGACGGTGGGCGTCCGGCTCGCGCCGGGAGCGGACCTCGGGCGGCCCGAGGCCGTCCGCGTCCTGGCGGAACTCGGGACGGACGAGGCCCTCGCGCCGGGAGTCACCGGTGAGGTGAGCGCGCGCTGGCGGACCGGCGACGAGGACGGGCCGCTGATCCGCGGTGTCTTCGTCCGGTTCCGGACGGAGTAGGGCGCTCCGCGTGTTGTGGGGTGGTCCGTGCCGATGTCGTCTGCCATCGTGTACGGGCCGCCGGCGACCGCCGCGCGGTGTGTTTCCGGAACGGGGGAGAACACGATGAGGACCGTGCGACGACTCGCGGGACTGTTCACGGGGACGGCGCTGGCACTCGGCGCCCTGATCGCCACGACGGCCGCATCCGCCCAGGCCTACAGCCCGAACCCGGCGCCGAGCGTCTACTACCGCGACACCGGCACCTGCCCGTGCAGCGGCGGCACGCTGGCCGACCCGTTCGACGGCACCTACTTCGCCAACGACCCGGGCGGCTACGCGGTCAAGATCGAGCTGAACCAGGGCGGTTCGTTCGTCGGCAAGGTGGAGTTCCACCCGAACGACGAGAAGCTCTGGGTGTACGACACGAAGAACGACGGCGACACGTTCTACGTGAAGATCTCCTACTCCGCGGGCGGCACCACCCACAACCTGGGCACGTACGCGGCGCCCGGCACCGACGCCGTCCTCGACAAGGTCGTCAAGGACTTCGACATCCCCGAAGGCGCACCGGTCGACATCTCCGTGTACGACGACCAGGCGCTCGGCGACTACATCGGCGGGGCGCGCGGGACCGGCAGCGCCGTCGCGTAGCCGCGCGGGAGCCGCGCCGGGTCAGTCCGGCGCGGCGACCGAGCCGACGTACCCGGACCGCGTCGACAGATACAGCACTCCGCCGAGACACAGCGGCTCGGCGAGCGCGCCCGTGTCCAGGCGCAGACCCGACGGGGCGGGCAGCCGCAGCGAGCGGACGCCCGTCCCGTCCGCGACGTCCAGGCCCCGGATCTCGCGCCGGCCCACGGCGAACACCCGTCGCCCCGCCAGCAGCAGGGTCCCGGCCCCGGCCGGCGCCGCCGTGTCCCAACGGGGCTTCCCCGTACGCCAGTCGATGCCGCGCAGCCGGCCGGCGCTGTCGCGCAGGACCAGGACGCCGCGGTCGCCGATCACGGGGGCCGCGGCCGGGGTGACGGACGGGGCGAGGGTGCGCCGGGTGCGCAGCGTCTCCGGGTCGAGGACCGCGATCCCGGGGTGCTCCGTCGACCAGCACAGCAGCGAGTCCGCGTGGGAGAGCAGGCCCGAGCAGTCGAGGTCGTCGCGGGTGCGGGGGTCGGGCGCGGTGCCGGGCCGCGCGCCCCGGATCCCGCCCCTGGCGAGGGCGCCGTAGAGCCATCCGTCGTGCACGACCAGCGGCCCGGCGGGCTCCGGAAGGTTCACTCCCCAGTCGCCCGTGCCCGTGTCCGCGTCGAGCGCCGACAGCTCGATCGCCGCGTCCGGGGAGTCCTCCGGCTGGTTGTTGTAACGGGCGGCGTACACCTTGCCGTCCGCGTAGGTGACGCCGATCAGACCCGTGAAGCCCTCCCGCGCGTAGTGCCAGCGGACCCGGCCCGTGGCCGCCTCCACGCCGATGATGCCCGAGCGGGCCGGGACGAAGAACAGGGTGCCGTCGGTGGCCGGGGCGATCGCCGCGTTGCCGGTGGGGGTCTCCGGGTACACGTCGTCGACCAGCCGGTCCGCGCTGAAGCCTTTGCTGCGCCACTGTTCCTCGCCGGTCGCGAGATCGAGGGCGCGGGCCGCTCCCGTCCCGTCGCCGCACACCAGCAGCCCGGCGCCCGCCGTGCAGCCGCCCGTCCGCCCGGTGCCGGTGAGGTGGCGCGCCCAGGGACGCCAGCCGTCCGGGCGCTGCTTCGTGTCGAGCGCGGTGGAGGTGAACTCGCCGCTGTGGCCCGGATCGGCGTCCGGCAGGGCGAGCGGCCCGGTGTCCTGCCCGGTGCCTTCTCCGGAGGCCGTCGGTGCGGCGCCCGCCGCAGGAGGCTCCGGTGTGCCGTCGGGCAGGAGCACGGGCACGGTGACGGCGAGCGCGGTGACCAGGGCGGCGGCCGCCACCGCCCACGGCCAGCGGCGACGGCGGGCGGCCGGTGCGGGCGAGGACGTGGGCGGGCCCGCGGGACGCGCCACGGCCGCTGTCGGGGAGGGCGGGACGACGAGCGCGGCGCGCGGGGCGTCGGCGGCCGTCGCCGCGTTCTCCAGGGCGACCGCCCCGGAGACCTGCTCGCAGTGGGCCACCGCCTCCCGCTGTTCGGCGATCAGGGACAGAAAGTCGGCGGGCCAGGGCGCGAGATCCGTGGTCGCCGCGGACAGTTCGGCGGCGAGCGCGGCCGCGGTCGGGCGCTCGGCCGGGTCGGGCCGCAGACACCGGGCGATCAGGTCCCGCAGCAGGGGAGGGACCTCCGAGAGGTCGGCGCGGCCCGCGGCGATGCGGTGCAGCACCGACGCCGGCTCGTCGTCGTCGAAGGGGCCCCGCCCGCTCGCGGCGAAGCACAGCACGGCGCCCAGGCAGAACAGGTCGGACGCGGCCGTCACCGGGTGGGCGCCGGTCAGCTGCTCCGGGGACAGATAGCCGGGCGTTCCGACGACGAGCCCCGTCGCGGTCAGCGCCGTCGCGTCGAAGGCCTGGGCGATGCCGAAGTCGATGAGGCGCGGGCCGTCCGCCGCGAGCAGCACGTTGCCGGGCTTGAGGTCGCGGTGCAGGACGCGGGCCGCGTGCACGGCGTCCAGGGCGCGGGCGAGCCCGGCGCCGAGCGCGCGGACGGCGGGCACCGGGAGCGGTCCGCACCGGGTGACCGCGTCGGACAGCGCGGGCCCGGGAACGTACTCCGTGGCCAGCCACGGCAGTTCGGCGTCCGCGTCGCCGTCGAGCGGGGCGGCCGTGCCCGGACCGGTCACCGCGCGGGCCGCGTCGATCTCGCGGCGGAAACGGGTGCGGAACTCGCCGTCCGGCTCGAAGTCCGTCCGCACCGTCTTCACCGCGACGAACGGTCCCTCGACGATGCCGCCGACCGTCTCGCGCCGGGCCAGGAACACCTCGCCCATGCCGCCGGCGCCGATCCGGCCGAGCAGCCGGTAGGGGCCGACGCGCCGCACCGCGCCCGTCAGAGGAGTCAGCACCGGGCCGCCTCAGGCGTTCGGGAGGGCGATCGAGGTGACCGCGCCCTGGTCGAAGACGACGTGCGCGACACCGCCGAGCAGCAGCACCTGGGGCACCCGCAGCTCCTCGCTGAACACCGTCCCGTCCTGGTTCGGCTGCGGCTCGTCGCGGTCGCCCGGTGCCCCCGGCAGCGGGAGCTTCCGCAGCTTGCCGGCCCGGCCCGCCGCGTCCAGCGGCAGCAGGTACAGGGCGTGGTTGTCCGCGAAGACGGCCCGGCCGTCGGTCAGGAGCGGGGGCGAGACCCCGGCGCCGAGGCCGGGCAGAGACACCGTGGCCGTGTGCTTGCCGGTGCGCGGGTCCGTGACGGTCAGCCGCTTGCCGGGGCGGTCGAAGGCCAGGGAGAACCGGGCACCGGACGCCGACACGTTGGACAACTGGTCGGAGGGGCCGTCCACGAGCGGCACCGTGTAGTGGCCCACCGGCTTGAGGGTGCGCGGCGTGTACCGGTCGACACGGAAGGCCGTCTTCTCCGAGCCGGTGGACGTCAGGCGCAGGCACTGGATCGTGCCGCCGCCCGAGAAGAGACGGGGGCAACCGCCCGGGCCGCCCGAGCCGGCGGTCACGTAACGCTGCCCCATCACGCCGCCGTCGCGCGGGTCGACGGCGGACAGGCCCCCGGGCACGGACACGTACAGCACGCCGTCGACGAGCGCCTCCGGCCCGTACGCGTACTCGGTCGCCTGGTCCGGCACCTCCTGGGACAGCTCGGAGTCCCAGCGCACCGAGCCGTCGTGGAGGTCGTACGCGCGCAGGGACGCGCCCGCCGTCTCGGCGGCCAGCGAGACGCCGCCGACCGTCGCGACGACCAGATCGTCGGTGATCAGCGCGGGCCGGCTGAAATCCCCGCGCCCGGCCGGAGGTTCGGCCTTCCACAAGGTCTTGCCGGTGCGGGAGTCCAGCAGCCGGAGCTCGCCGTACGCGGCGGTGACGGTGCGCCCGCCCCGGCTCTGCGGCGCGACCGCGTGACCGGGCATGAACCGGGTGCCGCCGGGCCCGATGTACGCCTCGTCGACATCGCCCGGGCCGGCGTTCCCGGCGTGCGTCCACAGCCGGTGCCCGTCGGACGGCGACAGGGCCTCGTACGTGCCGTCGGTCCGCAGGCAGACCACGGCCCGGGTGTCGGCGGAGCAGTCCATCGGGGCGTGGTCGAGGCGGCCCTGCCAGGCCTTCCAGCCGGCGGGGCGCTGGGCCGAGAACTGCGGGACGTACCCGCTGGCGTCGTTGAGCCCGGCTGAGTCGACCCCGGCCAGCGCGGTGAGCTGCGCCGGGGACAGCGTCGTCGTGGGACCGGGCGCCGCCGGACCGCCGCCCTGGCCGTCGTCGGAACCGCCGGGGTCCCCGCCGCGCAGCGCCAGGTACGCGCCCAGTCCGGCGCCCGCCACCGCGACGGCCGCGACGATCGCGAGGGCCCGCAGCCGGGCGCGCCGCCGGGGAGGCGGGCTCGCCGGGGGTGCGGTGGGGCCGAGCGTCGGGTACTGGTGCGGGGCGAGCGTTCCGGCGCCTTCGGAGCTCCCCGAGCCCCTTGAGCCCTCGGAATCGCCGGAGTTCCCGGGGCTTTCGGAAGGCGGGGCGGGCACCGGGAGCAGAGGGGCGCCCGTCGCGCACAACTGGCGCACGTCGCGCTCCGAATCCGCGATCTCCCGCAGCACCGGCTCGGGCCAGCCGTCCGGACCGTCGGCCGGACGCAGCGCGGCGAACCGGTCCGCCAGCTCCGCCGCGTCCGGCCGGTCCGCCGGGTCCTTCGTCAGGCACGCCGCGAGCAGCGGGCGGACCGGCTCCGGGACCGCGTCGAGGCGGGCCTCCGCCTCCGCCACCCGGAACAGCACCGCCGCGACCGGCCCGTCGCCGAACGGGTCCTCGCCCGTCGCCGCGTACACGAGCACGGACGCCAGACAGAACACGTCCGACGCCGCCACCACGTGCCGCCCGCCCGCGATGTGCTCGGGCGACATGTAGCCGGGGGTGCCGACCACGCGGCCCGTCGAGGTGAGCGTCGTCGCGGCCGCCGTACGGGCCACGCCGAAGTCGATGACCTTGGGCCCGTCGGCGCCGAGCAGCACGTTCGACGGCTTGAGGTCACGATGGGTGACGCCCGCGGCGTGCACGGCGGCCAGCGCCCGGGCCATTCCCTCGCCGAGCCGGGTCAGCGCACCGAGCGGCAGCGGCCCGTGCCGGCCCACCGCCTGGGTGAGCGTCGGACCGGCCACGAACTCGGTGGCCAGCCAAGGGAGTTCGGCCGACGCGTCACTGCCGACCAGGCGTGCCGCGTACGAGCTGTCCACGGCCGCCGCGGCCTTCGCCTCCCGGGCGAAGCGCCGCAGATACGCCTCGTCGCCGGCCGTCTCGTTGCGGATCACCTTCACGGCGGCCAGGTCGTCGGGCCCGTACCCGGCGGCGATCCGTGCCGGCCGGGCCAGGAACACCTCGCCCATCCCGCCCGCGCCCAGACGCGCCAGCGTCACGTACGGTCCTACGGTGCGCGGCGAACGTTCGTGCAGCGGTCCCGGCATGCGAACGCGGCCCCCCAAGTCCCTTGATCCCCACACGTGTTCCGACAGTCTTCCACGCGCGGGGCGCGCACCCGGTTCCGCCCGCCGCCCGTGCCCCCGCCGCGCGCCGTGGCAGGCCCCCGCCTCCACCCCCTACCGTCGAGGGAGCGACCCGCGCCGCCGAGCCCCCACCGCGCGAAAGGGGAACCGTGAAGGCCATCCGCCGATTCACCGTCCGTCCCGTCCTGCCCGGACCGCTCGCCCCGCTCCACGACCTCGCCGGCAATCTGCGCTGGTCCTGGCATCCCGCCACCCGCGACCTGTTCGCCGCCGTCGACCCCGGCCGCTGGGCCGCGTGCGGGCAGGACCCCGTGAAGCTGCTCGGGGACGTGCCGGCGGCCCGGCTCGCGGAACTCGCCGCCGACACGGGTTTCCTGACCCGGCTGCGCGAGGCCGCCGACGAGCTGCGCGCCTACCTGCACGGGGAGCGCTGGTTCCAGCGGTGCGACGGTGAACCGCCCGCCGCCGTCGCCTACTTCTCGCCCGAGTTCGGCATCACCGCCGCGCTGCCCCAGTACTCCGGCGGCCTCGGCATCCTCGCCGGCGACCACCTCAAGGCCGCGAGCGACCTCGGCGTGCCCATCGTCGGCGTCGGACTGCTGTACCGGCACGGGTACTTCCGGCAGTCCCTGTCCCGGGACGGCTGGCAGCAGGAGGCGTACCCCGTCGACGACCCCGACGAGCTGCCGCTGAGCCCGCTGCGCGAGGCCGACGGCACGCCCGCCCGGGTGACGCTCGCCCTGCCCGGCGGGCGCACGCTGCGGGCCCGGATCTGGCAGGCCCGGGTCGGCCGGGTGCCGCTGCTGCTGCTCGACTCGGACGTCGAGGAGAACGACGGGCCCGCCCGCGAGGTGACCGACCGGCTGTACGGGGGCGGCAGCGAGCACCGGCTCCTCCAGGAGATGCTGCTCGGCATCGGCGGCGTGCGCGCCGTGCGGGCGTACTGCCGGATCACCGGGCACCCCGCGCCGGAGGTCTTCCACAGCAACGAGGGCCACGCGGGCTTCCTCGGCGTCGAGCGGATCGCCGGACACGTCGCCGCCGGCCTCGACTTCGACGCCGCGCTGGAGGCTGTTCGGGCCGGCACCGTCTTCACCACGCACACGCCCGTCCCGGCCGGCATCGACCGCTTCGGACGCGCACTCGTCGCCGCCCACTTCGGCAAGGACGCCGAACTGCCCGACCTGGACGTGGAGCGGATCCTCGCCCTCGGCGCGGAGACGTACCCGGGCGGCGACCCGCACGTCTTCAACATGGCCGTCATGGGGCTCCGGCTCGCCCAGCGCGCCAACGGGGTCTCGGCCCTGCACGGCAGGGTGAGCCGTGCGATGTTCGCCGGACTGTGGCCCGGGTTCGACGCCGACGAGGTGCCGATCACCTCAGTCACCAACGGGGTGCACGCGCCCACCTGGGTCGCCCCCGAGGTCCTCCGGCTCGGCGCGGACGGGGCGGCGGCCCCCGGGGATCCGGCCCGGTTCGACGGCGTCACCGACCAGGAGCTGTGGCGGCTGCGCCGGGAGCTGCGCGGCCGGCTCGTCGACGAGGTGCGCGAGCGGCTCGACGACTCCTGGCGCCGGCGCGGCGCGGGCGCCGCCGAGCGGAGTTGGATCGACGGCGCCCTGGACCCCGACGTCCTCACCATCGGCTTCGCCCGCCGCGTCCCCTCGTACAAGCGGCTCACGCTGATGCTGCGCGACCCGGAGCGGCTGACCAGGCTGCTGCTCGACGCGGAGCGGCCCGTGCAGATCGTCGTCGCGGGCAAGGCGCACCCGGCCGACGACGGCGGCAAGCGGCTGATCCAGGAACTCGTCCGCTTCACCGACGACCCGCGCGTGCGCCACCGCGTCGTCTTCCTGCCCGACTACGGGATGGGCATGGCGCGCACCCTCTACCCCGGCTGCGACGTGTGGCTGAACAACCCCGTACGCCCCTTGGAGGCCTGCGGCACCAGCGGCATGAAGGCCGCCCTGAACGGCTGCCTCAACCTGTCCGTGCCCGACGGCTGGTGGGACGAGTGGTACGAGCCCGACTTCGGCTGGGCGATCCCGCCCGCCGACGGCACCGGCACCGACGAGGACCGGCGCGACGAGCTGGAGGCCGCCGCCCTCTACGACCTGCTGGAACGCCGGGTGACCCCCCTCTTCTACGAGCGCGGCCCGGACGGACGGCCCGACCGCTGGCTCGCGATGGTCCGCGCGACCCTCACCCGGCTCGGCCCCAAGGTCCTCGCCGACCGCATGGTCCGCGCGTACGTGGAGCGGCTCTACGCCCCTGCGGCGCGCTCGGCACGGGCGCTGACCCCGGAGGCGGCCCGGCGGCTCGCGGCCTGGAAGGAACGGGTGCGCGCCGCCTGGCCGCGGGTCGCCGTCACCTATGTGGGAGCACCGAGCGGCACCGCGCTCGGCAGCACCCTGGACCTCCATGTGACGGTGGAACTCGGGGAGTTGACGCCGGACGACGTCGAGGTGCAGGCCGTCGCCGGGCGCGTCGACGCCGAGGACACGCTCGCGCGGCCGACGACCGTACGACTCGCACCGGCCGGCGGACCGGACGGCGCGGGCCGCTGGTCGTACGCGGGCCCCCTCGCCCTGGACCGCACCGGACCGTACGGCTACACGGTCCGCGTCCTGCCGCACCACCCGCTGCTCGCGTCCCCGGCGGAGACCGGCCTGGTGGCCGTGCCCGCGCAGGCGGCCGGGGAGGGCGGCGGCGTGCTCCTGCGCTGAACGCGGCCACCCACAGGCACAGACGCGGACGCCCGGGCCGTCGTGACGACGACCCGGGCGCCCGTGAACCACCGGAGGGACTGCTGGTGGAACTACCGCTGAACTACCTCTGGGACTCTCTCGGGAACTGCCGGTGCTGCTGTCTTACTTGACGTTCACGCCGGACCAGGCGGCCTCGACGGCCTTGACCTCGGCCGAGTCGGCCCCGTACAGGTCGGTGGCGGCGCTGATCGTGCCCTTGCGGGCGTCGGCGTAGTCCGTCGTCGACGTGAAGTACGTCGTCAGGGCCTTGAACCAGATCTTCTCGGCCTTGTCCCGGCCGATGCCCGTGACGGTGGAGCCGTCCGAGGTCGGCGAGTCGTAGTCGACGCCGTTGATCGTCTTCTTGCCGCTGCCCTCGCTGAGCAGGTAGAAGAAGTGGTTCGCGATGCCGGAGGAGTAGTGGACGTCCAGGTTCCCGGCGTCGGCCGACCAGGAGTCGAGCGAGGAGCCGTCCTTGCTCGGCTTGTCCATGTAGCGCAGCGGCGAGCCGTCGCCGTTGATGTCGATCATCTCGCCGATGAGGTAGTCACCGACGTCCTTGGAGTTGTTCGCGTAGAACTCCACGGACGTGCCGAAGATGTCGGACGTCGCCTCGTTCAGGCCGCCGGACTCGCCCGAGTACTCCATGTTGCCGGTGGCCGCGGTGACGCCGTGGCTCATCTCGTGCGCGGCCACGTCGATCGACGTGAGCGGCTTGGCGTCGCCCTCGCCGTCGCCGTAGGTCATGCAGAAGCAGCTGTCGTCCCAGAACGCGTTGACGTACGCGTTGCCGTAGTGGACCCGGGAGTACGCGCCCTTGCCGTCGCCGTTGATGCCGCTGCGGCCGTGCACGCTCTTGTAGTAGTCCCAGGTGACCTGCGCGCCGTAGGCGGCGTCGACACCGGCGGTGGCGGCGTCGTTGGCCGTGCCGTCACCCCACTTGTCGTCGTCGTCCGTGAACAGCGTGCCCTGGCCGGACTCGCCGTGCTTCAGGTCGTACGTGGAGTGGCCGCCGCGCGTGTCGTCCGTGAGGGCGAACGAGCCGCCGGACTCCTTGCTGCCGACCTCGACGCTGCCGCTGTACTGCGACTCGCCGGTGCCGGTCTTGATGTCGTCGTAGGAGAAGATCTTCTTGCCGGTGGCGGCGTCGGTGATGACGTGCAGGCGGCTCGGAGTGCCGTCCTTCTCCGTGGACTTGACGACCTTCTCGTAGGCCAGGCGCGGGGTGCCGGAGGCGGCCCAGACGACCTTGCGGGCGCCGGACGGGGCGGCCTTCAGCGAGGCGCCCGAGGTCGCCACGTCGATCGACTTGGAGGTGGCGCGGGTGACGCCCTCGCGCGCACCGGACTTGGTCCGGTGGACGACCAGGTCGCCGCCGAGGACGGGCAGGCCCTCGTAGGTGCGCTCGTAGCGGGTGTGCGTGGCGCCGTCGCGGTCCTTGACCACGTCACGGACGACCAGCTTCTCCTTGGAGCCGAGCTTCAACTCCTTGGCGGTGTCGGCCGCCTGGGCGCTCGCGTCGTGCATGAGGTCCGCGTGGGCCGTCGCGCTCAGGGCCAGTGGGGTGGCCGAGGGAGCGGAGGGCTGGGCCGAGGCGCCGGTGGTGGTGAGCGCGCCCGTCAGGAGCGCGCCGGCGGCGACGGCCGTGGCGATGGACAGAGTGGTGCGCCGGGATATGTGGGGGGTCACGAAGAAAGCTCCTCTGGAATGTGGGGGGTGAGGATGTGGGGGGTGAGCTTTGCCGTGCGGTACGTGCGGGAAAACTGTGGCAGCCGGAACCCGGAGATGTCATGTACGCAACCGCAGGTTGGCCGGAATTCGTTCGTTGAGCGAAAACTGACGCACGGATTGCGAACGCTCCGCGGCCCCTCCGTCAACTGAACAGGCGCGCCGCACCGGGGAGTTGAAC
>NZ_JBHYTK010000202.1:0-9279 GCF_042749255.1 Streptomyces sp. NPDC059524
GACCACCGACGACCCGTGCCCGAAGAGCCCCTGGTTCGCTGTCACCCCGACCCGCGCCCCCTCCACCTGCCGGTCCCCGGCCGCCCCGCGCAGCTGCCAGGTCAGCTCGCAGACCTGGGCGATCGCCTGCGCGGGCACCGCCTCGCCGAAGGAGGCGAGGCCCCCGCTCACGTTCACCGGTATCCGGCCGCCGAGCGCCGTCGCCCCGTCCCGCAGCAGCTTCGCGCCCTCACCCGCGTCGCACAGCCCGAGGTCCTCGTACCACTGGAGCTCCAGGGCCGTGGACAGGTCGTAGACCTCCGCGAGCGACAGGTCCTCGGGGCCGATCCCCGCCTCCTCGTAGGCGGCGCGGGCGATCGACGCACGGAACCCCGGCCCCTGCGGCTCCGCCCCGGCCGCCGAGTCCGTGGCGATGTCCGGAAGGTCCGGCACCGTCGTCGGATAGGTCGGCGTGACCGTGGAGACCGCCCGGATCCGCACCGGGTCCCGCACCCCGCGTCGCCGCGCGAACTCCATGCTGGTGAGGACCAGCGCGGCCCCGCCGTCCGACGTCGCGCAGATGTCGAGCAGCCGCAGCGGATCCGCGACCACGGCGGACGCCGCCACCTCCTCGGCGGAGACCGTCTTGCGGTAGCGCGCGTTCGGATTCAGCGTCCCCGCCGCCGCGTTCTTCACCTTGACCCGCGCGAAGTCCTCCAGGGTGTCGCCGTGCAGCGCCATGCGCCGGCGCGCGTACAGCCCGAAGTACGCCGGGTTCGTCGCCCCGAGCACCCGGAAGCGCAGCCAGTCCGGATCGTCCGGCCGGTCACCGCCGGCGGGCCGGAAGAAGCCCTTGGGCGCGGCGTCGGCGCCCACCACGAGCACCACGTCCGCGAGGCCCGCGAGAATCTGCGCCCGCGCGGTGCTCACCGCCTGCGCCCCCGAAGCGCAGGCCGCGTACACGCTGGTCACCCGGGCGCCCTGCCAGCCGAGCGCCTTCGCGAACGTCGCCCCCGCCACGTACCCCGGATAGCCCCCGCGCACCGTGTCCGCGCCGACCACGGACGTCACGTCCCGCCAGTCGAGACCGGCGTCGGCCAGCGCCGTCCGCGCCGCTGCCGTCCCGTACTCCACGAAGCTGCGACCCCACTTGCCCCACGGGTGCATGCCCGCACCCAGCACCGCCACGTCCCCGGTCATGCCCGCACCCCCGTCGGCCGCCACTGCCACGTCGTCCAGACCGTCCCGCTCTCGTCGTCCCCCTCCTCGCCGAGCACGCCCGGCACGACCTCCACCTCCATGCCGACCTCCAGATCGGCCACCGACACCCCTTCGACCCCCTGGCCCAGCACCACCATCCTCTCCGCGGCCAGCTCCACAGCGATCAACGTGCGGGGCTCCCACGGAAGTTCCGGGTCCGAGACGTACGGCGCCGGCGGCCGGTAGCGGCCGTCGGTGTACGACCAGACGCGCCCGCGCCGCGACAGCGGGACCTCCACCAGCTCCCCGCCCGCACAGGCCGGATTGCGGCACAGCCCGTCCTCGCGGGGGAAGAACACCGACGCGCAGGCGGCGCAGCGCGTCCCCAGCAGCCGGAAGTCGTCGCCCTCTCCGGTGAACCAACCGGCCACGACCGGTGTACGCGTACGCCCCACAGTGCCTCCCCGGCAGCGAACATCTGACGGAACGTCAGAAGTGTGCCACGGGCAACCGTCGGGCGGCAGGGGGCGGCGGAAGCCGGCAGAGGTTCGGCAGGGGAGCGGCAGAACCATGCGGCGCCGTTCGGCGTCCGTGTAACGGGGAGGGCGCAACCGGGATCCACGGGGGTGGTTCCGGTCGCGCCCTCCGTCCGTGCCGGGGCCGCTAAGCGGTCAGTTCCGGCCGGCCAGCGACTTCCGCGAGACCGGGAAGTCGAAGTACGTGTCGGGGAAGAGCTCGGGCTTGTACGTGTAGTGCCACCACTCCTCCGGGAGGTTCACGAATCCCTGCCCCACCAGGGCGTCACGCAACAGGTCCCGGTTGGCGCGCTGCGCGCCCTGGATGCGCGGATCGTCGGTGTGCGCGAGCGTGTCGAAGCAGTCGAACCCGGTGCCCATGTCCACCGAATTGTCCGGGAACCGCTCGGCCTGCGGCCCGTAACAGGGGGTCAGTTCCTCCCCGGGCACGTACGCGCGCGTGGGCAGCGCCGGCAGCTTCACGAGCGTCAGGTCGAGCGTGGAACCGCGGCTGTGCCCCGACTTGGCCGCGATGTAGCCGTCCTCGAACAGCCGCGTCTTGTCGACATGGGGATAGAACTCCGGCTTCATCCGCTGGTCGCCCAGATCCTCGGCCCAGCGCACGAAATGGTCCACCGCCCGCTGCGGCCGGTAACAGTCGTACACCTTCAGCGAGTAGCCCCTCTTCAGAAGCCCCGTCTGTGCCTTGTGGAGCGCGTTCGCCGCCGGACGCGTCAGGATGCACATCGGCTTCTTGTAGCCGTCCACCGGCTCCCCGACGAAGTTGTGCTCCGTGTAGTAGCGCATCTCCTGGATGATCGTCGGATCGACCTCGCTGAGCGCCACGAACTCCTTCGGCGCCTTCGGGTCGGGCTTCGCCTGCGCGGCGGACGGCGCCACGGCCACGCCGAGCAGCGCGGCTGCGGTGACGGCGACGAGACGCCGCAGAACGGTTCCGGTTCGAGTCATGGCCCAGCGTCTACCAGGAAGCGGCCGCTCGGGGGAAGACCGGCGGGAGCGATCGAGTGCGGGGCGATCGGATAAAGTCCGCGCCGTGTCCGCATCGACGACCCACCCCACGGCCTCGACCCCCGTACCGGGCTCCCACTGTTCGAGCTGCGGAGCCCCCTACGAGACCGGCACGCACGGCTGGCCGCGCACCTGCCCGGCCTGCGCCACCGTCGTTTACCGCAACCCCCTGCCGGTGGCCGTCGCCCTGCTGCCCGTCCACGACACGTCGGGCACCGCCCTCGTGACGATCACCCGCACCATCCCGCCCGCGCTGGGGAGGACCGCCCTGCCCGGCGGTTTCATCGACGACCACGAGGACTGGCGGCACGCGGTCGTCCGCGAACTGGCCGAGGAGACCGGCATCGTCGCCCCGGCCCGCGAGGTCCGCCTGGCCGACGCGATGAGCGCGCCCGACGGCCACCTGCTCCTCTTCGGCCTGCTGCCCGAACGCCCGGTGAGCGAACTGCCGCCCAGCACCCCGACGAACGAGACCACAGGCTGGCAACTCCTGCGCCGCCCCACCGAACTGGCCTTCCCACTCCACACGGCAGCCGCGAAGGCCTGGTTCGAGGGCCGCTACAGCTGAGGTCGGCGAAGCGGCGCCGCTCCGCAGCCCGCCGCAGCCGGCCGTGCCGGTCTGAAGCTGCCCGATCCGCCCTGGGCTGCACACCGCGACCCTGAAGGCGCTGCCACGGCCGTGCCGGAGAGCGCTCCGACCCTGCTCCGCGCGGGCCAGTGACGGCACCTCACATCCCCCGCACCCGCGTCGCACACGTCCCCGGACCCGACGCCTTCCTCCCCGGGCGCGCGACACGCCCCAGCGCGGCCGCACGGGCCCGCTGAGGCCCGCTCGCGCTCCCTCACACCCCCCGAACTCGCACCGGATACGCCACCGGCCCGGCCCCCTCCTCGCCGACGTCCCCCGCATCCGGCTCCACCACGACCCGCCCCCCGCTCCACCGCGTCCGGAACCGCTCGATCGCCGGCTCCTCCCAGCCGTCCCCGGGGTCCGCCACGACGACACCGCTCCCCGTCGCCCCACGGACCGGAGCCCACGCCTCCAGCACCAGACCGCCGTCTTCACCGCGCACCGGAATCACCGCTCCCGCCCGCGCGAGCACCGGCACCCGCGACAGCGGCGCCTCCACCGTCACCAGCCCCGGCCCCTCGAACACCGCTCCCGTGGCCGTGTCGTACCAGCGCCCCCGCGGCAGCCGCACCCGCCTGTGCCGCGCCCCCGGCTCCGTCACCGGCGCCACCAGCAGGGCGTCGCCCAGCAAGAACGCGTCCTCCACGTCCCGCAGCGCCCGGTCCTCCGGAGCGCCCCACCACAAGGGCCGCACGTACGGGGCCCCGCTCCGCTGCGCCAGATGCGCCAGCGTCACGAAGTACGGCACGAGCCGATGCCGCTCCTCCAGCGCCACGCGCGCGTGCCCGAGCACCTCGTCGCCGAACGTCCACGGCTCCCGCCGGCCCGCCCGCAGCGCGGAATGGGTACGGAACAACGGCAGATACGACCCCAGTTGCAGCCAGCGCAGGTACAGCTCCGGCGACGGATGCCCGTCGAACCCGCCCACGTCGGGCCCCGAGTACGGCACCCCGCACAACCCGAGCCCCAGCACGAGCGACAAGGAGGCGCGCAGTCCGGGCCACCCCGAGACGACGTCCCCGGACCACGTGCCCCCGTAGCGCTGCATCCCGACCCAGCCCGACCGGGAGAACACGAACGGCCGCTCCCGGGGCCGGAGTCCGAGCAGCCCTTCGTAGCCGGCCCGCGCCATGCACAGCCCGTACACGTTGTGCGCCTCCTGATGGTCGCCACCGCGCCCCTCCAGGGCGTGTCGCGACGACCGCGGCAAGGTGGTCTCCCCGAAGGCGGCGAACGACACCGGCTCGTTCATGTCGTGCCAGAAACCGGCGAAACCCTGCGCCAGCCGCTCCTCGTACAACCCGCCCCACCAGGCGCGCACCCGCTCCGCCGTGAAGTCCGGGTACACCGACTCACCCGCCCACACCACCCCGCGCGCCGGCTCCCCGCCGGCGTCCCTCACGAAGGCGTCCAGCGCCCGCCCGCCCTCGTACACCGCGCCACCGGGCCGCGCCTTCACCGCCGGATCGACGATCGACACCAAGCGCACACCCTGGTCGCGCAACTCCTCCGCCAGGAACGGCAGCGCGGGAAACCGCTCCTTGTCGACCGTGAACACCTCGTGCGCCGCCAGGTGGTCGATGTCCAGATGCACCGCTTCCAGGGGCAGACCGCGCTCCTTGTAGCCGGCGACGACCCGGCGCACCTCCTGGGCGTGACCGAAGCCCCATCTGGCGTGCTGATAGCCGAGCGCCCAGGAAGGCGGCACACACGGTGCCCCCGTCAGCTGCGTCCACACCTGCAGCACGCGCGCGGGGGTGCCCACCACCACCCAGCAGCGCAGCGGACCGCCGTCCATCCGCAGCTCGGACGTCCCGGCCCGGTCGTGCCCCGACCCCGCGCCCTCGCCCCCCTCGCGCAGGCTCACCACGCCGTCCCAGGTGCTGTCGTGGAACACCAGATGCGTCCCCGCGTCGGCCACGACCAACTGCACCGGCATCGTGATCGACAGCGGATCGTCACCCGGCCCGAACGAACCCCCCGGATCCGTGTTCCACAGCCGGTACGTCCCGCCCCGCAGCCGCGGCCCCGACGCCCGCCCGCCGAGCCCGAAGAACCGCGCGTCCGCAGCCACCTCCGACCGCTGCACCCAGCGCGCCGCACCCCCGCCCTCCGGCTCCCACCACCGGGGCGGCAGATCCCGCCGCAGCGTCACCCCGCCGGGCGTGCACACCTCCACGGCGCCGTGCCGGGACACCACGACGGTCACCCGCTCGGACACCACCCGCCAGCCGCCGTCCTTGTCGGGTTCGAGAACCGCCCGCGGATCCGCCTCGGGACACACCCCGGCCAGCGCGTACGACGGACCGGGCTCGGCCCCGTCCCAGCCCCAGAAGACGGCCCCGCCGACCGCGACCCGGATCCGCAGCGCCGACCGGGCGAACCGCACCACCCCACCGCCGGGCTCCGGCTCGGCCCCGACCACCGCCCCCGGCACCCGCGCCCGCTCCGGACCCCGCGCCGCCAACCCCGCAGCGTCCGCCCGGCGCCGCCGCCAGGACGCACGGACGGCCCGCAGCCACTGGACGGAGCCGGCCGACGCCACCGCCGAGGGAACCGCAGAAGGAACCGCCCTCACCGAGCGCACCAGGTCACGACCGTTCATGCTGCTCACCCTGCCATCGGCGCGCCCCCGCGCGTGTCGCGTTCAACTCCCGTTCATCCGTGGTGCCGCCACATCTTCACGACACGGACTATGTGGGGTCCGCCCTGGTGCGGAAGTCGATCACATGGCATCGTCCTGTCAGCCGCGTCACGCGCACACCCCAGCCGTGCGCGCGCCAAGGACGCACACGCCGCGTACATCCCGGGAGCCGCCCCATGTCCACCGCGAACCCCATCCCGCTCTGGCAGCCCGACCGGCAGCAGATCGCCGACGCGCAGGTCACCCGGTTCCAGACCTGGGCCGCCGAGCACCACGGAGCACCCGCCGAGGGGGGCTACGCGGCCCTGCACCGCTGGTCGGTCGCAGAACTGGAGACGTTCTGGAAGGCCGTCACCGAGTGGTTCGACGTGCGCTTCACCCACCCCTACGCGCGCGTGCTGGGCAGCCGCGCCATGCCCGGCGCCGAATGGTTCCCCGAAGCCACGCTCAACTACGCCGAGCACGCCCTGCGCACAGCCGACGACCCCGCCCGCGCCGACACCCCGGCCATCCTCCACGTCGACGAGACGCACGAACCGCGACCCGTCACCTGGGCCGAGCTCCGCCGCCAGGTCGGCTCGCTCGCCGCGGAACTCCGCGCCCTCGGCGTCCGCCCCGGCGACCGGGTCAGCGGCTACCTGCCCAACATCCCCGAAGCCGTCGTCGCCCTCCTCGCCACCGCTGCCGTCGGCGCCGTCTGGACCTCCTGCGCCCCGGACTTCGGCGCCCGCAGCGTCCTCGACCGCTTCCAGCAGGTCGAACCCGTCGTCCTCTTCACCGTTGACGGCTACCGCTACGGAGGCAAGGAGCACGACCGCCGCGACACCGTCGCCGAACTCCGCGCCGAACTGCCCACCCTCCGCGCCGTCGTGCACATCCCGCTCCTCGGCACCGACGCCCCCGAAGGCGCCCTGGAGTGGTCCGCCCTCACTTCGGAGGACGTGGCCCCCGTCTACGAAGAGGTGCCCTTCGACCACCCCCTGTGGGTGCTCTACTCCTCCGGCACCACCGGCCTCCCCAAGGCCATCGTCCAGTCACAGGGCGGCATCCTCGTCGAGCACCTCAAGCAGCTCGGCCTCCACTGCGACCTCGGCCCCGGCGACCGCTTCTTCTGGTACACGTCCACCGGCTGGATGATGTGGAACTTCCTCGTCTCCGGCCTCCTCACCGGCACCACGATCGTCACGTACGACGGCAGCCCCGGCTACCCCGAGACCGGCGCCCAGTGGGCCATCGCCGAACGCACCGGCGCCACCCTCTTCGGCACCTCCGCCGCCTACGTCATGGCCTGCCGCAAGGCCGGCGTGCACCCCTCCCGCGACCACGACCTCTCCCGCGTCAAGTGCGTCGCCACCACCGGCTCCCCGCTGCCGCCCGACGGCTTCCGCTGGCTCCACGACGAGGTCCGCGACGACCTCTGGATCGCCTCGGTCAGCGGTGGCACCGACGTCTGCTCCTGCTTCGCCGGCGCCGTCGCCACCCTCCCCGTCCACATCGGCGAACTCCAGGCCCCCGGCCTCGGCACCGACCTCCAGGCCTGGGACCCCGACGGCAACCCCCTCATCGACGAGGTCGGCGAACTCGTCGTCACCAACCCCATGCCCTCCATGCCGATCCGCTTCTGGAACGACCCCGACGGCAGCCGCTACCACGACAGCTACTTCGACACGTACCCCGGCGTCTGGCGCCACGGCGACTGGATCACGCTCACCTCACGCGGCTCCGTCGTCATCCACGGCCGCTCCGACTCCACCCTCAACCGCCAGGGCGTCCGCATGGGATCCGCGGACATCTACGAGGTCGTGGAGCGCCTCCCCGAGATCCGCGAGTCCCTCGTCATCGGCCTCGAACTCCCCGACGGCGGCTACTGGATGCCCCTGTTCGTCCACCTCGCCCCCGGCGCCGCCCTCGACGACGACCTCCGCGACCGCATCAAGCGCGCCATCCGCGAACAGCTCTCCCCGCGCCACGTCCCCGACGAGATCATCGAAGCCCCCGGCGTCCCGCACACCCTCACCGGCAAGCGCATCGAGGTCCCCGTCAAGCGCCTCCTTCAGGGCACCCCGCTCGAGAAGGCCGTGAACCCCGGCTCGATCGACAACCTCGAACTCCTCAAGTTCTACGAGGACATCGCCCGCAAGCGCGCCTGACACCACCCACCCGCACCCGGCCGACCGCCACGGCCGGGTGCATTGTCAGTACCCATGATTACTCTGAGTGAGCATTGATCGACCACGTGCACACAGCGTGAACTCAGGGGGAATCATGACGCACACACAGCCCACCCGGAACGGCCGCACCACGAGCCTGCGCACCGCACTGCGCCAAGAGGTCGCCGGCACCATCGGCCTCCTGGCCGACGAGCAGGACTTCTCCGCGATGCGGCGCTACCGCAGCTTCACCTTCGACGACCACAAGACCTACCTGCGCCAGGTCGAAGGCCTCCTCAAATCCCTCGCCGCGAAGGGCGGCCACACCACCGTCGCCCTCTTCGACCCCGACGAGTACGAGGAGTACTGCGCGGAGACCGGCCTGGAACCGGACACACCGGCCAGCCGCACCCGCTTCACCGCGGAACTCGCAAGCGTCGGCCCCGCCATCGCGTACGAGGGACAACCCCTGGACGACCTCGTGCCCGAACTGGTCGACGAGGCCGTCCGCCAGGCGACCTGGCAGTATGCGTCCACCACCCTGTCCCACATCGGCCCCTGCGCCGGATGCGGCCAGGACATCGGCCGCGCCGCCTTCGCCCGTGCCTCCTACCTGATCGCCCGCGCCGTCGACAGCGTCGGCTCCGGCGCCCACCACTGGGTCGGCAGCGTCCCCACCACCCAGGGCATGCTCCACGCCGTCCTCCACGTCGATGCCACCGAACCCGGCACCGTCACCCTCGACGAGACCGAGGCCATGGAGTTGACGACCCTCTTGGCCCTGGCCATCGCGCACGGGAACGCCTGCGCGCTCGTCGTCCGCACCACGACGGGGGACACCCAGCGGATCTACGGCTGGCGCCTCAAGGACGAACGGCTCGAACCCCTGCCGGCGGCCCGCGTCTTCGACGCCTACTGCAACGACACCGAATCCGGAGACCTGACCGCCCCGGAACCGGGCGTCGACTACTGCACCGCACCCGACATCGCCGACGCCGGCCCCGCAGGCCCCCACTGTCACTGAGGGGACAAAAGACGTGGGGGGGGGCTCCCCACAGGGGGAACACCCCCCCCCCAGCGGGGCGGCCCGCGACCAGCCCCGCCGCAACCCCCGCAGCGCCAGACGGGCGG
>NZ_JBHYTK010000202.1:9289-12050 GCF_042749255.1 Streptomyces sp. NPDC059524
TCTCTCCCTGGTTTCACACTCTGTGGGGGGGCTCCCACCGTGCGGGCCCCCCCCCCCCACGAGAACGGGCCGACGGCGACTACTCGCCGGACAGCACCGCCTGAGCCGCATGCCGCGCGTCTTCGGCCGACTCGGCGGCACGCGCGGCAGCCGCCGCACGCTCACACTGCGCCAGCGTGTACTTGGCGAGCGTCGCCCGCACGTACGGAATCGACGCCGCACCCATGGACAGGGAGGTGACACCCAGACCGGTCAGCACACAGGCGAGCAGCGGATCGGACGCCGCCTCACCACACACGCCACAGCTCTTGCCCTCGGCCTTCGCCGCATCGGCGGACAGGGCGACCAGGTCGAGCAACGCGGGCTGCCACGGGTCCTGCAGCCGAGACACCGCACCGACCTGACGGTCGGCGGCGAAGGTGTACTGGGCCAGGTCGTTCGTGCCCAGCGACAGGAACTCGACCTCCTGCAGCACCGAACGGGCACGCAGCGCGGCGGACGGGATCTCCACCATCGCGCCGAACTTGGCCTGCAGCCCGGCAGCACGGCACGCGTCGGCGAACGCCTTGGCGTCCGCACGGTCGGCCACCATCGGAGCCATGACCTCGAGGTAGACGGGCAGCCCCTCGGCCGCCTTCGCCAGCGCGGTCAGCTGCGTCCGCAGCACCTCGGGGTGGTCGAGCAGGGAGCGGAGCCCGCGCACGCCGAGCGCCGGGTTCGGCTCGTCGGCCGGGGTGAGGAAGTCCAGCGGCTTGTCCGCACCCGCGTCCAGCACACGCACCACGACACGCCCCTCGGGGAACGCCTCGAGCACCGCGCGGTACGCCTCGACCTGCTTCTCCTCGGAAGGAGCCTGCTTGCTGTCGTCCAGGAACAGGAACTCGGTCCGGAAGAGACCGACACCCTCGGCACCCGCCGCGACAGCCGCCGGCACGTCCGCCGGACCGCCGACGTTGGCGAGCAGCGGCACCTTGTGCCCGTCCGACGTGGCACCCGGACCGGTCGAGGCGGCCAGCGCGGCCTTGCGTTCGGCAGCCGCGGCCTCGAGAGCGGCACGCTTCTCCGGAGTCGGATCCACGAAGATCTCACCGGTGCTGCCGTCGACGGCGATCACGGTGCCCTCCGCCAGCTCACCGGCACCCGGCAGCGCGACAACGGCCGGCACCCCGAGGGCACGGGCCAGGATCGCACTGTGGCTGGTCGGCCCGCCCTCCTCGGTGACGAAGCCGAGCACGAGCGCCGGGTCGAGCAGCGCGGTGTCCGCAGGAGCCAGATCGCGGGCGATCAGCACGTAGGGCTCATCGCTGTCCGGCACACCGGGCATCGGGACACCGAGCAGCCGGGCCACGATCCGATTCCGCACGTCGTCCAGGTCGGCCACACGGCCGGCCATGTACTCGCCGGCACCGGCCAGGAGCTCCCGATAGTGCGAGAACGCGTCGTAGATACCGCGCTCCGCCGTGCTGCCCACGGTGATCCGACGGTCGACGTCGGCGATCAGCTCCGGGTCCTGAGCGATCATGGCCTGCGCCTCGAGCACCGCCTGGGCTTCGCCACCGGCCAGATTGCCGCGCGCAATCAGGTCGGCCGCGACAGCCTCGACGGCCTGGCGGGCACGACCCTGCTCGCGCTCGGCCTCCTCCGGCGGGATCTGCTTGGCCGGCGGCTCGAGCACCGCAGTACCCATGTGCCGAACCTCGCCGACCGCCACCCCGTGGCTCACGCCGACGCCTCGCAGCGTTGTCTCCATTTCACCCGTCTCCGATAGCGCGGCGGGCCCAGCCGCCGCGATGGTTGTACTGCCGGCCGTCAGTGACTCCGTCGTCACTTCCAGCCGAACAGCGCGTCACCAGCCTTGAGGTCGCCGTCCTCGACGACATCGGACAGGGACTCGGCGGTCGCCTCGAGCGCGACGACCGGGCACACCGGCGACTTGCCCGCGGCCTCGACGGCGGCGGGGTCCCAGCGGACCACGGCCTGACCGCGCTGGACGGTGTCGCCCTTGTTGACGAGCAGCTCGAAGCCCTCGCCGTTCAGCTGGACGGTGTCGATACCCAGGTGCGTCAGCACACCGTGACCCTCTTCGTCCACGACGACGAAGGCGTGGGGGTGGAGGGACACGACGATGCCGCTGACGGGTGCGACTGCCTCGGAGGGCTCGCGCACGGGGTCGATGGCGGTACCGGGGCCGACCATCGCGCCGGAGAACACCGGGTCCGGAACCGCGGTGAGTCCGATGGCGCGTCCTGCAAGAGGGGACGTCACACTGGTCATGGCAAGCCTCCCAGGGGGGCGGAGAGTCTGTGATCGCCGTCGCTGCCTGTCCTGGACGGCGTACTGTTCAAGAGCGTAAGTCATGGAAAGTCCCGGTTCGCCCGGGAGCTACCGGTTGGCTGACGTAGAAGTACGACGCAAACGATTTGCGCCGAACCCGGCGTCACGTGTACCTTCGTACCCCTGCCCGGGAGCAGTCGACGCCCTTGAGCGCCCCGCCTCCTGGCAGCGTCTACCGAGCCGAAGCTTAGCCGTTGTCTAGACCACTGCACCTGCATGTCCGCAGGAGGGTGGTCAGAGGGCCGAGAAAAGACTGGTAGAGTTCGATCTCGCCGAAAGGGAAGCGCGAAAGCGGATCCCGGAAGGCAAAAGCAGGAAAACTTCCGAGGAACTCGGCCGGTGAAACGGTCTGATAGAGTCGGAAACGCAAGACCGAAGGGAAGCGCCCGGAGGAAAGCCCGAGAGGGTGAGTACAAAGGAAGCGTCC
>NZ_JBHYTK010000203.1:0-11912 GCF_042749255.1 Streptomyces sp. NPDC059524
CTCTGCTCTCGTGATCACGCCTCCGGTCCGGCCAGGTCGAAGTCGTCCTTGGTCAGCTCGGCGCGGAGCCGCTGCTCGGCCACGTCGGCGTAGTGCGAGGACAACTCGACGCCGACGAAGCGACGTCCCTCGCGAAGGGCCGCGACTCCCGTGGAGCCGCTGCCGGCGAACGGGTCGAGGACGGTGCCGTCCTCGGGGCAGATCTGCACGAGCTGCTGCATGATCTCGACGGGCCTCTGCGTGATGTGGACCCGGTCCTTGCGGGGCTGGGAGGCGATGTAGTGGCCGGGCAGGTAGAGGTCGCGGGTGTTGTCGAGGGTGCCCTTGACGCCCCAGACGATGAACTCGGAGTCCTGCTTCGGTCCGCCCTTGCGGGGACGGCTGGCGGGCTTGATCCAGGGGATGGTGCCGCTCCAGGTCCAGCCGGCCATCTGCAGGGCGTCGGACGTTGTCGGTTCCTGGCGCCAGTCGGTGAACACCATGGCCACCGCGTGCTCGGCGGAGGCCCGGTACGCCTCGGTGAGCAGTTCGGTCAGCCAGGAGCGGTAGGAGCGCTGGTCGCGGTTCTCGCCGGGGAAGTTGGCGAGGTTGTGGGCCGAATTGCCGGTGACGTACTTGGCGCGGGCCGTACGTCCGGTGCGCTCCGAACTGGTACGCCCACCGCTGTTGTACGGGGGGCCTGTGATCACCGCGTCGACGCTCTGTCCGGGAGGGACGACGTTGGTGGACGAAGGTGCGCGTGCGGTTGCTCGCGATGACGACGTGGTAGCCGGTGGCCGGCATCATCTTCGACCGTTCGCGCCGACGCGGTCACCCAAGCGCTGCGTGACAGAGTTCGCGGTGCACACCGTCTGCGGGCCGGCCCACGCATCCCTACCAGCCTTCGGCAGCCCTTCCAAGATGCCGCTCATCGCGATACTCGACTGCCCGACACACCTGGAGGTTCGACGCCCCGTCAGTTCATGGACGCCAAGCAGACGGCCGAGTACCTCAACATGTCCATCACCTGGGTCTACCGCGACGCGCCCCGACTCGGCCTGCCCGCGTTCAAGTTCGGCACCGGCAGGAACGCGAAGCTCCAGTTCAAGAGAAGCCGCGGGGCCGCGTGCGCTGAACTCTGCTGAACCGCCCGTCCTGCCCCCCCTCCGCGCGGGTGGTCAGCAGCCGGCCTCCTGGTCCTGCCGCAGTTCCACCAGCATGAGCGCGGCTGAAACGCTCGTCGGATCGTCGTCGAGCGGACTCGGCAGCATGGCGCGGGCCTTGGCGAGGCGCCGGTCGATGGTGTTGCGGTGAGCGAAGAGGCGGTCGGCGGTTCTCGAGACGCTGTATCCCTCGGCGACGTAGGTGCGCACCGTGCGCTGCAGGACCGGGTCCGCCGTGGCCAGATCGCCGAGGGCGTCGGTCACGAACTGCTCGGCCTGGGTCAGGTCGGCCGTGAGCAGGTCGACGAGGTGCACGTCCTCGTACCGGACCACGCGTCGCGGCGATCCGATGCGGGCGAGAAGGCGCTGTGCCGCGGCGGCGTCCAGATGGCTCTGCCGGAAGCCGAGGAGGTCGGCCCCGGGCCGGCCGAGCGTGACGCGCACGCTGGGGGTCCGCTCCAGGACGTGCAGCAGGGCGGCCGTCGGTGGCGCTTCGTACGCGGGAACCCACAGCCACAGCGCGGAGGTGCTGGGCGGCAAGGTCAGCCGGCGGGTCGCGCCGCAGGTCCGCATGACTCCCTCGGCGGCACGCTCCAGCTCGTGCACGTCCGTGGGGGAATCGACCCACAGGATCGCCGCGACGTGGTGCCCGGCCAGCGGATAGCCGAGCTGCTCCTCGGCGCGGCCGCGGCTGATCCGCGCGCCCTGGAGCAGCAACTGGACCGTGGTGTGCCGCTGCGCCTGGGCGCCGACGCCCATCTCGGCCCGGATCTCGTCTACGTAGGTCTCGACCGCGGCGATGCAGTCGTCGATGTAGGTGGTCAGCGAGTTGGCGGACACCTCGATGAGTTCGCGCAGTTCGTCGCGGTCCGTGGTCGCGGCGAAGCACTGCTCGACCCAGAGCCCCCATCCGACGCGCTGGGCGGCACGCCAGGATCCGATCTCGTCCGTGTTCATCCCGCGCAGCACGAGGTCCCGGGCGATGGTCAGGGTCTCGCTGTCCCGGGCCGGTGTGACCCTGCGGCCGGGTTCCCGCAGGTTGGACACGAGCCAGTGCGTCATGTTGGCCTTGCACAGGCGCCGGTCCGTCTCCGACAGCACGGGGTCGTCGACGTACTCGCGCTGCCGCACCTCGCGTTGCGAGGCCCGCCACATCTGGTCGACGACCTCTTCCGGCACCGGCAGCCGGCTTTCGGCGACACGCCGGATCAGCTCGCACACCCGTTCGGACGGATCCGGCCACAACGTCTTCACCCTGCGATCGTAGGCGCGAAACCGGCTCCGGCACAGAGCCACGTACCGCGCGGTATGTCGCAAGGTGCGGGATACACCGAGTACCCCGCGATCCTGCACCGACGTGCCCTGGTCGAACGACTGCCCCGGCGGCCAGGGTCTACGCACGGCAGCAAGCGGGCCGGCCATCGTCGAAGGGGCATTCATGGGCAGCACCAAGAGGTACGACGTCCTGGTCATCGGCTGCGGGCTGATGGGATCGGCCCTCGCGAGAACACTGGCCGGACGCGGCTATTCCGTAGCGGCGTGGAACCGCACGCCGCAGCGGGCCCTCGCGCTGGCCGACGCGGGTGTCACACCTGTGGACTCCCCGGCCGAGGCGGTGCCGGCCTCGACCCTCTGCATCACCTGCACCGACACCTACGACAGTGCCCGGTCGGTCCTGCGGTCCGTGACCGACTGGGGGGCCGGCACCACGTGGGTCAACCTGGGCAGCGGATCGGCCGACGACGCCGAGGAGCTGGCGCGCTGGGCGCACGAGCGCGGCGTCGGCTACCTCGACGGATTCATCGTCTGCTACCCCGATCACATCGGCT
Organism: Streptomyces sp. NPDC059524; assembly: GCF_042749255.1. NCBI lineage: Bacteria > Bacillati > Actinomycetota > Actinomycetes > Kitasatosporales > Streptomycetaceae > Streptomyces > Streptomyces sp. NPDC059524. The sequence goes on from NZ_JBHYTK010000203.1 coordinate 2,972, forward strand.
CCCCCGACGCGATGATCGGCTTCTCCGGGCCGGCCGCGCTCTGGGAGCGGCACCGGGACGTCTTCCTGAGCCTCGCCGGCGCCTCCCAGCACGTCTCCGACGACGTGCGCGGGTCCGCGGTGCTCGACGCCAGCATGGTCGGCACCTTCTTCATCCCGGCGCTGAGCGCCTATGTCGAGGCGGCGACCTACGCGATCGGCCAGGGGCTGTCCCCGCAGGCGCTGGCTGCGACCGCGGCGCAGGTGATCGGCCTGCTCGAGGCGGTGACGCCGGAGACGGCGACCGCGATCGCCCACGACGCCCACGAGACCGATCAGGCGACCTTGAAGACCTTCACCGAGGGTGCCCGGGCTGCACTGGACACCGTGCGTGCCGCGGGCCACCCCGGCCGGCTGCTCACGGCGGCCGTCGAGAACCTCGACCTCGCCGAACGGGCGGGACTCTCCGAACTCGCGTTCTCCGCACAGTGCAAGATCCTGGCCGAAACACGGTCTCCCGCGAAGCACTGACGCACGGCGGCGGCGAGATGGTGCACGGTGCACCGCCACCACCCGCATTTCGGTCAGCGCTGTCGTAGCCCTGGCCAGGCCCCGCCCCACACCTTGAGACCCATCCCACCCGTCGCCGCGACCGGGCTCGACCGGAGGCGACGGCGTCCCCCTTGTATGGGAGTGAACCACTATGGCAAGAGCGAACGAGGCAGTGCTCAGCCCAGGACCGGGCGTCGCGGCCCAGGTTCCGAGCAGGCGCGGCGCGCTGATCGGCGTCTCCGCGCTGCTGTGCACGGTGACCATAGCCGTCAACTTCATGCTGGGCCCTCTGCTGCCCCTGATGCAGAGCCACTACGGCGTCAGCGTGTCGGCAGTGACCTGGGGCCTCACGGCGATGCTCCTGGGGAGCGGCGCCGGCTTCGTCCTCATTCCGCGCCTGCAGGACAACGTCGACGACCGCACGATGCTGCTGTGGTCCGGCGTCCTGCTCACGGCGGGCGCGCTGATCCCCGCCGTCGCCGACACCTACCCGGCGCTGCTCGTCGGCTCGGCCCTGCTCGGCTTCGGCAGCGCGGCGCAGATGCTCCCGCTCGGCTTCCTGCGCCGCCATCTGACCGGCTCCTCGGTGGCCACTGCGGTCAGCGTCCTGATCATGGCTACCGGTACCGGGGTCGTGGTCGGCATGGTGGGCGGCGGCCTGGCCGTGAAGTACCTGTCGCTGTCGGCCTTCTTCTACCTCCTCGCGGCGGCGTTCGCCGTGACCACGGTGGCCCTGCTGGCGGTCGTCCCGCACTCGCACCCCGCCTCGTCGGCGCGCATCGGCGTGGGGGGAACCGCCTGGATGATCGCCTGGGTGACCCTGATCCTGCTCGCGATGGCGCAGATCACCGCCTGGGGTGACGTGTGCTATCTGCTGCTCGCCGCCGGACTCGTCGCCGGTGCGGCCTGGGTGGCGGCGCAGCGCCGGTCGGCCGCCCCGGTCTTCGACCTGGCGATGCTGAAGAAGCCGTACGCCACGACGGCGTGCGTCGCGTCCTGTCTGTTCGGCGCCGTCGACGCGGCCTTCGTACTGCTGGTCACCTACTACACCCAGACGCCGGCCGAGGTCGGATACGGCCTCGGCACCGACGCGCTCGGGACGAGCCTCCTCATGGTTCCGTTCGCGCTGACCATGTTCATCAGCGGCAAGGCCGCGGAGCGGATGGTGCAGCAGGGCCGCCCCGGCGTCATCCTCGTCGCGGGCGCGGCCCTGTGCGGCCTCGGCCTGGTGTGGCTCGCGTTCGCCCACGAGCAGACCTGGCAGTACCTCGTCGGCTCGGCGCTGGTCGGTCTCGGCAGCCGCGCGGGCTACAGCGGTTCGTTCGCGATTCCGCAGCTGGTGGTGGGCGAGGACCAGGCCGGGATGGCGGCCGGTGTCCCGGCCACGGTGATGATGATCGGATCCGCGCTGGGCGCCGCCGTCATCACGACCGTCCTGTCCCTCGAATACCTCCCCCAGGTCCCCGGCGTCCCGCAGCCGCACCTCTACACCGTGGGATACCTCCTCGCCGCGGCCTTCCCGGTCCTCATCCTCCTGGCGACCGGCGTGTCGAACGCCCGTCATCCGGGGGCGTTCAAGGCCCTGGTGACGCGGGCCTAGCCGGACCGGCACCGCTCGGCACTTCGGGGACCGTGAACGGCGTGGCGCCACGGTCCCCGAAGTGCGTCCGTCCGCCCTGAGCGGCGCTCCGTTCGCTCACGGCCGGTTCCGCGTCACTCGCCGCGTTGTGGTCGTGAATTCGCGGAGCGGAGACTCCTAGACTCTCCCCGATGTGGCTCATTTGACTTAGTCTTATGACTATGTCTTCTGTCGATCATTCCAGGCCACCCGGCTGGCGCGGGCTTCTCGACCACGAGTCGCTCCAGGCAGCCGACTTCCTGGCCGAAGTGCTCCCGCGCCCCCTGCACACCCTCGGACTCGAGGGAGTACGGAGGTTCACCGCACCGCAGCCCCCGCCCCGCATCACCCAGGTCGCGTCCGTGACGGAGGACGCCGCCACCTGGACCGACCCGGCCGGCGCGCGTCACTCCGTGCCGGTGCGCGTCTACCGGCCGCACGACAGCGGACCGGAGCCCGCCGGCCTGCCCTGCCTGCTCTATCTCCACGGCGGGGGCTTCACGGTCGGCAGCCTGGACGGCGTCGACGAGGTGTGCCGTCTCTTCAGCGTCGGCGCCGGATGTGTCGTGGTCTCGGTCGACTACCGCCTTGCCCCTGAACACCCGTTCCCCGCAGCCGTCGACGACACGAGGACCGCCCACGGCTGGCTCGTCGAGAACGCGGCGGAACTGGGCATCGACAGCCACCGCATCGCGGTCGCCGGTGATTCGGCCGGCGGAGGTCTGGCGGCGAGCCTCTGCCTGGACCTTCAGCGTCGCGAACTGCCGCAGCCCGTGCTCCAGTTGCTGGTCTACCCGGCCGTGGACGACACGTTCACCCGGCCCTCCTGGACCGAGTTCGCGGACGCGCCCCTGCTGGGGACCGCCGACGCGCGATGGTTCCTGCGCCAGTACGTGGGCGACGAAGGCGTGCCGCCCAGCCCGCTCCTGACGCCGCTGCAGGCGCCGTCCCTGGCCGGGCTCGCCCCCGCCCACGTCATCACCGCGGAGGTGGACTGCCTGCGCGACGACGCCGAGGCGTACGCGCGACGGTTGGAGGCGGACGGCGTCCCGGTGCGGCACCACCGCTACCCAGGGGTGTTCCACGGCTTCTTCACCGAGATCGGCACCTTCACCAAGGCCGCCGACGCCGTCACGGACGCGTGTGCCGGTCTGCGCAAGGCCTTCGGCGGCGCGGCGCTCCCTGTGTGAACTCCTGGTGGAACGGCTGATCACCCGGACCGTGCGCGCGGGCGCCTGGCCGGGTGATCGTGCCGCCTGGCTGCCCTGAAGAAGGCTGCCGCGCACCGGAGTTGTGGAGGACGGCGGCTCAGTGGCCGGACATGCCGCCGTCCACGGCGAGAGTGCTGCCGGTGATGTAGGACGAGGCCGGGGACGCCAGGAAGAGCATCGCCGCGTCCAGTTCGTGCTGCAGGCCCAGCCGGCCGAGAGGGCTGCGTGCCGCGACGAACTCCTTCAGCACGTCCTCGGGCACGGCCGCGGTCATCTCGCTGGCGAAGTAGCCGGGCGCCACGGCGTTGACCCGGATGCCCCGGCGGCCCGACCACTGTCCGGACAGGTCCCGGGTCAGTCCCATCAGTCCGGCCTTGCTGGCCGAGTACGCGGCCTGGGGCGCGTAGGACGTGATGAAGCCCAGCGTGCTGGCTACGTTGACGATGCTGGACCCCGGTTCCATGACCTTCGCGCAGGCCTGGGCCGCCCAGTAGGCGCCGTTGAGGTTCAGCTCGATGACCTGGCGGAACTCCTCGGGGCGTTCGCGCAGCGCGGGGACGGCGGTGCCGATGCCCGCGTTGTTGATCAGGACGTCGATCCGGCCGAACTCCTCCAGGCCGGCCCCGACCATCACCTCGCACTGCTCGGGGTCGGTGACGTCGGTGGCGACCGTGACCGCGCGCCGTCCGGTGGCCCGCACCTGTTCGGCTACGGCCGCCAGCTTCTCGGTGCGGCGCGCGGCGAGCACGACGTCGGCACCGGCCTGCGCCAGTGCGACGGCGAAGCCGGCGCCGAGCCCGGAGCTGGCGCCGGTGACGACGGCCACCTTGCCGTCCAGGCGGAACAGATCGAGGACGGGGGTGGTCACGGGTACCTCCTGAGTGCGTGCAGTCCGGCCGCGGCGAGAGGAGCGGGCGCGTCGCCCACGGTCTCGAACCCGGAGCCGAGGGTCAGACCCTGGCGGTGGCGGGCGTGGATGCCCTCGGCGATCACCGCGATCTTGAAGTAGCCGAGGGCGATGTAGTAGCCGAGGTTCTCCAGACCGCGGCCGCTCGCGACGGCGTAACGCTCGGCCAGGTCGGCGGGGCCGGGCAGACGGGGGCTGGTCGAGGCGGCCCGGCCTCCGAGGACCGGTGCGAAGGCCGGGTCGGCGTACACCAGATGCAGGCCGAGGTCGGCGAGCGGGTCGCCGAGTGTGGCCATCTCCCAGTCCACGAGGGCGCGGACCCGCGACGGGTTCGTGCGGTCGAGGATGGCGTTGTCGACGCGGAAGTCACCGTGCACGACCGAGGCGCCGCTCTCCGGCGGGCAGGCCCGTGCGAGGCGCACGTGCAGGGCCTCGACGTCGGGCAGTTCGCGGGTGCGGACCCGCTGCCACTGGTCGTACCAGCGGGCGACCTGGCGGGCGAGGTAGCCCTCGGCCCGTCCGAAGCCGTCGAGGCCGACGGCAGCGGGCTCGACGGCGTGCAGCCGCGCGAGGACGTCCACCAGGGCGTACGCGCAGTCGGTGACCGTCCGGTCGGGCCACGGTTCCAGGTCGGCCTCGGTGCGGATGACGAGTCCGTCGACGTACTCGACCAGCGCGAACGGCACGCCCAGCACCTCGGCGTCACCGAAGGCCACAGCACGCGCCACCGGGACACCGCTGTCGGCAAGTGCCGAGATCACCCGGTACTCCCGGGCCATGTCGTGTGCCGAGGGTGTCAGTCCGCCGAGCGGCGGGCGGCGCAGCACCCAGCCGCTCCGGCCGTCCGTCAGCCGATAGGTGAGATTGGACCGGCCGCCCTGGACGAGCTCCGCGTGGAGCTCGCCGCGGAAGCCCGGGACGCTCTCCGCGAAGAAGCGCTTGAGCGCGCCCAGGTCCAGTCCCTCGACGGTGCTCATCGACCGGCCGCCTGTTCGTGCCGCTTCACGGTGCGGCGGGCGATGGCCCAGCGGTGCGTCTCCGACGGGCCGTCGTAGATCCGGAACGGGCGGACCTCGCGCAGGAACCGTCCGAGCAGCGCGTCCCCGGAGACGCCGAGAGAACCGCAGATCTGCAGCGAGCGGTCCACGACGCGGTGAATGGCCTCGGCGCAGAAGGTCTTGGCGATCGCGGTGGACTGCGCCGCCGAGCGGCCCTGGTCGAGCTCCCAGCACGCCTGCGTGATCAGCCCGCGCGAGGCGGCGATGTCGATCTCGTTGTCCGCGATCATCTGCTGGATCATGCCGAGATCGGCGAGGCGTGAACCGAACAGCCGGCGCTCCGCGGCGCGCGCCACGGCGATCTCCTGCGCGCGCCGGGCGATGCCGAGCCAACGCATGCAGTGCGTCATCCGGGCCGGACCGAGCCGGACCTGGGCGTAGGCGAAGCCCTCGTCCACGGCGCCGAGCACCGCGTCGTCGGACACGAGGCAGGCGTCGAAGAGCAGCTCGATGTGGCCGCCGAACAGGCTCTCGTCGAGGGTCTCGATGTGCCGGACCGTCTTCATGCCCGGGTTGTCGGCGTCGACCAGGAACATGGTGGCGCCGCCCCGGTCCCCCGGCTCTCCGCCGGTGCGCGCCATCACGATCGCGAAACCCGCGCCGTCGGCCCCGGTGATGAACCACTTGTGGCCGTCGATCCGCCAGCCGCCCGGGACCCGTACGGCCCGGGTGGTCAGCGCGCTGGGGTCGGAGCCCGCCCCCGGCGCGGGCTCCGTCATGGCGAAGCACGAGCGCACCGCGCCGGTGGCGAGCGGGCGCAGGTAGCGTTCCCGCTGCTCCGGTGTCGCGATGGCCTCCAGCATGTGCATGTTGCCCTCGTCGGGCGCGGCGATGTTCAGGGCCAGCGGTCCGAGCAGCGAGTACCCGGCCTCCTCGAAGACCGGCGCGCGCCCGCGCATGTCCAGGCCGTGGCCGCCGTACTCGGGTGCCACGTGCGGGGCGAAGACGCCCGCTTCCTTGGCCGCGGACTGCAACCGGGTCCGCACCTCGTCCGTGTGGACGACGCCGCGGTGTTCCTCTTCCACGGGCACGACGACGTCGGATATGAACCGGGCCGTGCGGTGCACGAGTTCCGCGACGTCCTTCTCGGGGGTCAGGTCGATAGGCACACGTTCTCCAAGGGGCTGATGCACAAGGGGTGTTCGGATCGGGGCCGCGGACGGCTGGCCTGCGGCGGAAGGTCCTGCGGTGACGGCCCGTGGTTACGGCAGCTCTCGCAGGACCTTGTCGAGGGCGTCGGCCGTCGCGTCGATGTCCGCCTGACCGTGCGCGGTGCTGAGGAAGATCTTGCCGGAGGGCATGAACAGCACCCCGTTCGCAAGCATCCCGCCCAGGATCTGCGACCACAGGCCGCCGGTCCCGTGCAGGTTTGTGGCCTCGCCGTCCGGGACGAACTGGAGCAGAGAGCCGACGCGTTGGAGGCGGGCCGTGCGGGGCCCGGCGGCCAGCAGGCCCCCGATCACCTGCTCGAACCGAGCGGAGACGCTCTCCAGGCTCTCGTGGACGGACGGGTCCGCGAGCACGCCCATGGTCGCCTGCACGGCGGCCAGCGCCACGGGATTGCCGTTGAACGTACCGGCGTGGACCACACCGTCGGTCACCTGGTCGATCAGGTCCGCGCGGCCGACGACGGCGCTCTGGGTGAAGCCGCCGGCCATGGCCTTGCCGAAGACGGACAGGTCGGGGCGCACCCCGAAGCGCTCGGCCGCGCCCCCGCGCGCGATCCGGAATCCGGCGATCACCTCGTCGAAGACGAGCACCACGCCGTGCCGGTCGCAGCGGGCGCGCAAGGCCCGCAGAAACTCCGGTGCCGGGGGTTCGACACCGGCGTTGCTCATGATCGGGTCGACGATGACCGCGGCGATGTCCCGTTCCACGGCCTCGGCGAGAATGCGCTCGATCATCTCCGTGTCGTTGAACCGCGCCACGACGAGGTCGTCGAGCACGCTCGGGCTCTGGCCCCGGCCGCCCGGGGCCGCGGGCTCGTCCCAGGCGCCGTCGTCCAGGCCGGCGTGCACCGCGTCCTGCCAGCCGTGATAGCTCTTGGCGAACTTGACGACCCGTCGGCGCCCGGTGGCCGCCCGTGCCAGCCGCAGCGCGACCTGGACCGCCTCGGTCCCGGTGTTGCTCCACAGCAGGCGTTCGCCGTGCGGCACCGCTTCCAGCACGGCCTCGGCCGCCGTGTACTCGAGGACATGGCTGGTGCCGACGACCTGCATCCGACCGGCCACGTCGACGACGGCGTCCGTGATGCGGGGGTCGCCGTGCCCGAGGACGAGCGGTCCCCAGGCCATGACGTAGTCGATGTAGCGGTCGCCGTCGAGGTCCCAGACATGGGCTCCGCGGGCCTCGCTGACGAAGAGCGGATGCGGCCGCATCGCCGCGCGCAGGCCGGAGCCCACCCCCGCTCCCACGCTGCGCCGGGCGCGCTCGAAGGCGATGCGCGATGACTCCAGGCTCATCTGACGTTTCTTCCTTCCTTCGGGTGCCCGGTGCCACCGGGCGGGTTCGTGCCGGAGCCTCAGTGCGTGGCCCGCGCACCCTTGCTGGCCAGTGCGCCGACCGGCAGGTCCTCGACGGTGCGGAATCCCGGCGCCGCCGCGACGACGGCGGTCACCGCGTTCGACGCCATGGCCACGGTCGACAGGAAGCTCTCGAACCCGCCGGGCACCGCGACCTCGATGGTCTGCTCACGGCCGACGAGGACGAGTGCGTCGCCGCGTTCGACCGGGTCCTCGGGGTCGAAGATGCCGAAGCGCGTGGCCAGTTCGACGACCGGCTTCCCGTTCAGCAGTCCTCGGGCGCGGTGCAGGACGCTCGTCACGGTTCCCGCGGCGATGACGGTGTGCTGCCCCTTGCGTTCCGTGGCCGCGATCAGGCCCCGCTCGACCGCGTCGACCTCGATCGCGTCGAGGTCCCACTCCAGTCCCCGGGCCAGGGCGCCGATGCTCTGCGCGAAGCCGACGTGCCCCATGACGCGACCCGCCGCGCGCTCGGCGTCGAACGCTGCGGGCGTGAGGCCGAGGCCGAACTTCCCCAGGATCGCCCCGTAGCGGCTCATGTCCGCCGTGCGCCGCACGGACACCCGCTCCACGCCGAGTGTGAGGCCGCTCAGCACCAGGGGCAGCGTGTCCATCAGCATCCCCGGGTTGCAGCCGGTGCCGAGTACGGAGACACCGTGGTCGCGCGCGAGCCGGTCCAGGCGGGCCACGGCCTGGGCGTGGCTGCGGGTCGGGTCCCGCAGCTCCTCGCAGATCGACACGACGTTCGTACCGCGCTCGACCAGGGCGACGACGGTCGGTTCGATCGCGTCGACCCAGGACGACGTGGCGACCACCGCCACGTCGGCGGGCGGCAGTTCCCCGACGGAAGCGACCACGGGGACGCGCGGCGCACCGGCGACGAAGTCGGCGAGGGGTACGCCGGCCTTGTCCGCCCCGATGTCGAGCGCGCCCAGCAGCGCGCAGTCGCGCCGGCTCACCAGCGACTCGGCGATGGCGATGCCCGTGGCACCGAGTCCTACGACGACGACACCGGTCGTCCTGGTCATGTTCACGTGCCTCCTTCAGTACCGGCGGACTGCGTGGACGTCCCGCGGACGGCCGTTTCTCAGGCCG
>NZ_JBHYTK010000204.1:0-11783 GCF_042749255.1 Streptomyces sp. NPDC059524
GCACACCCCAGTCCTGGCGCCGCCGGAGCCGTCCGCCGACCGCCCCGCCCCGCCTGTCCCGGGCCGGGCGGTTCGCAGACGGACCGTTCAGCTGACCGGACGGGTCCCCCACGTCACGTGTCCCGCACCACCGAGAAAGGATCGTCGCTGTGTCCCTGCCCCTGGCCGTCAAGGTCGCCGTCACCCGGCTGCACGCGTCCCGGATCCACCTCGCCACGGTGACCGCGGCCGGGATGTCCAGGACCCGATCGACCGCCACCCGGAGAGCCGCCATGAACCCTCAGCACCGTGCCCTGCTCGACGCCGCCGCCCTCGGTGACGCCGACGCCGTGCGGGCCGCCCTCGCCGACGGCGCCCCGACCGAGATCCGCGACGCCCACCAGCGCACGCCGCTGCTGCTCGCCGCGCTGAACGACCGGGTCGAGGCCGCGCAGGCGCTCGTCGCGGCGGGCGCCGACGCGGACGCCAAGGACGACCGCGAGGACAGCCCCTGGCTGGTCACCGGCGTCACCGGCAGCGTCGCCATGATGCGCGCGCTGCTCCCGGCCCGCCCGGACCTCAAGCTCACCAACCGCTTCGGCGGCAGCTCCCTGATCCCCGCCGCCGAACGCGGCCACGTCGACTACGTCCGCGCCCTGCTGCGCGAGACCGACATCGACGTCGACCACGTCAACCGGCTCGGCTGGACCGCGCTCCTCGAAGCCGTCATCCTCGGCGACGGCGGCCGCGCCCACCAGGAGATCGTCGAGCTCCTCATCACCGCCGGCGCCGCGCCCGGCCTGGCCGACGCCGACGGCGTCACCGCGCTGGAGCACGCCGAACGCCGCGGCTTCACCGAGATCGCGGGCCTGCTGAGGGCCGTACGATGACGCGCCGCACCCTGACTCACCGCGCCCTGACCCGCCGCGCCCGCCTGTCCCGTACGGCGGCCCTCGCGCTGGCCTCCGCCGCCCTGCTCGCCGGCTGCTCGACGGCCGCCGACGGAGCGGACGGCGCGTCGGAGGCGGCCGACGCCCCGGCGTCCGCCTCCTCGTCCCCCGTGCGCAGCCCCGGTCCCGAGCCGAGCGGCAGGACACCCGGCGGGACGCTCCTGGTCGCCGACTTCGGCGCCGACACCGTCACGTTCGTCGACCCCGAGAAGGGGCCCGTCGACTCGGTGAAGGTCGGCGCACACCCGTACGGGCTCGTCGTCGGTGAGGACGGCCGCGCCTGGGTCGCCACCGCCGAGGGCGTCGCCGTCGTCGACACCGACCGGCGCGAGCGCCTGGACCTCATCGCGTACGAGACCGACGACCTCGGGCCCGTCACCGGCGGCGAGTACCGCGGCGGCGGCATGGGCATCGCGATCGCGCCCGACGGCGAGCACGTCTACGTCGGCGTGAACGTGCCCGGCGGCAACGGCACGGTGGAGACCATCGACACGAAGACCCGGAAGGTCACCGAGACCACCGACGTCGGCCGGCGCCCGTTCGACGTGGACGTGTCCCGCGACGGCCGCGAGGTGTACGCGACGGACCACGACTCGTTCGACGTCACCGTCGTCGACGCCCGCACCCACGACACGCGCCGCATCGAGGTCGCCCCCTACGGCACCGAGGGCGGGCTCGGCTCCTGGCTGAAGCCGCACTACGCGGCCGTGCGGGCCGACGGCAAGCTGCTGTTCCCGTTCGAGGGCGAGCGCCTCGTCGTGCTCGACCCGAAGACCGGGAAGTCGGTCATCGAGAAGATGACGGCCAACACGCACCAGCACGGCGTCACGATCACCCCCGACGGCACGCTCCTCGCCGTCGGCACCGGGCCGATCGACCCCGCGCAGGACGAGGGCCCGTCGCTGACCGTCCGCAGCAAGGACGGCGAGGAGAAGGTGATCCCGCTGAAGGGCCCGCACGAGGACGTCGCGGTGTCGAAGGACGGGAAGACCGCGTACGTCACCGGCGGCTTCACCCGTGACGGCTACTGGAACGGCATCACCGTCGTCGACCTCGACAGCGGCGACACCCACCGACTGGCCGCCGGCGCCCGCCCCCTGGGCATCGCGGTCCTCTGACCGGGCGGTTCCCTCGCCCGCGCCATAGGATCACGGGGTGCGCACCCCCCGCCTCCCCGTGATCCTCCTGGCGCTGGCCGCGGCGGCCGGCTGCGGCGGGGTACAGGGCGAGCCCGGCGGTTCCGGACTGCGCGACCCCTACTTCCCGCGGCTCGGCAACGGCGGCTACGACGTCACGCACTACGCCCTCGACCTCGCCTACGACCCGGCCTCCCACCGGCTGACCGGGACGGCCGTCCTCACCGCGCGGGCCGCCAAGGACCTCAGCGCGTTCGACCTCGACCTCGACGGCATGACCGTGCGCGGCGCCACCGTCGACGGCGAGCGGGCCGTGGTCAGCCGCACCGGCACCGAGCTGACGATCCGGCCGCGCGACGAGCTGCGCGCGGGCCGCACCTTCCGCACCACCGTCCGCTACGACGGCGAGCCCGTCACGATCACCGACCCGGACGGCTCCCAGGAGGGCTGGCTGCGCACCGCCGACGGCGCCCTCGGGCTCGGCGAGCCCACCGGGTCCATGGCCTGGTACCCGGGCAACCACCATCCGTCCGACAAGGCGACGTACGACATCACGGTCACCGTCCCGAAGAGCGTGCAGGCGATCTCGAACGGGGAGCTGCGCGGCCGGAAGGACACCACGGACGGCCGTCGCACCACCTGGTCCTGGCACGTGGCCCAGCCCATGGCCAGTTACGTCACCACGCTCGCCGTCGGCCGCTTCACCACGCGGGAGAGCCGCACCCCGGGCGGGATACCGGTGTTCACGGCCGTCGACCCGACACAGGCCGGGGCGAGCGGGAAGGTCCTCGCGCGGCTCCCGGAGATAGTGGACTGGGAGACGAGGACGTTCGGCCGCTACCCCTTCGGTTCCACCGGCGCGATCATCGACCGGGACGGCGACTCGGGCTACGCCCTGGAGACCCAGAACCGCCCCGTCTTCCCCGGCACGCCCAGCGTCGGCACCCTCGTCCACGAGCTCGCCCACCAGTGGTACGGGGACAGCGTCACCCCGAAGACCTGGCGCGACATGTGGCTCAACGAGGGCTTCGCCACGTACGGGGAGTGGCTGTGGGAGGAGCACGACGGCGGCGCCACCGTCCAGGAGACCTTCGACGCCCGCTGGTCCACCCCCGCCTCGGACCCCATCTGGGCCTTCCCGCCCGCGCACCCGCCGGACGCGGCGCACATATCGGACCCGCCCGTCTACGACCGGGGCGCGATGGTCCTGCACCGGGTCCGCGGTGTGATCGGGGACCGCGCCTTCTTCGCCCTCCTCAAGTCCTGGCCCGCCGACCACCGGTACGGCAACGCGGACACGGCCGACTTCACGCGGTACGTGGAACGGCGCAACCCCGGCAAGGAGAAGGCCCTTGCCGGGGTCTGGGAGGACTGGCTCTACGGCTCCGGGAAGCCGCAGAGCCCGTGACCGCAGAACAACGCGCGGTGCTCGGTGCTTAGTTGACGTTCACGGCGGCCCAGGTCGCGGCGACCGCGGCCCGCTCGGGGCTGCTCGCGCCGTACAGGTCGGAGGCCGCCTGGAGGGTGGCCGTGCGGGCGCCCGCGTAGTTGGTCGTGGACGTCATGTACGTCGACAGGGCCTTGTACCAGATCTGCAGGGCCTTGTCCCGGCCGATGCCGGCGAGCGTGGAGCCGTCGTAGGTGGGCGAGTTGTAGGACACGCCGTTGACGGTCTTCGCGCCGGATCCCTCGCTCAGCAGGTAGAAGAAGTGGTTGGCGACGCCCGACGAGTAGTGCACGTCGAGGCTGCCGACCCGCTTGTTCCAGTAGTCGGCGCTGGAGCCGTCCTTGCTGGGCTTGTCCATGTAGCGCAGCGGGGTGCCGTTGCCGCGGATGTCGATCTTCTCGCCGATGAGGTAGTCGCCCGGGTCGGCGGCGGTGTTGGAGTAGAACTCCACGCCGGTGCCGAGGATGTCCGAGGTGGCCTCGTTCAGACCGCCCGACTCGCGGCTGTAGTTGAGCTTCGCCGTGGCGGCGGTGAGGCCGTGGCTCATCTCGTGGCCGGCCACGTCCAGCGAGGTCAGCGGGTTCGTGTTGTTGGTGCCGTCGCCGTAGGTCATGCAGAAGCAGCTGTCGGACCAGAAGGCGTTGACGTACGCGTTGCCGTAGTGGACGCGGGAGTACGCGGCCTTGCCGTCACCGGCGATGCCGTTGCGGTTGAACGCCGTCTTGTAGAAGTCCCAGGTCTCGGCGGCGCCGTAGGCGGCGTCGACGGCGGCGGTCTGGCGGTTGGCGGAGGTACCGTCGCCCCAGTTGTCGTCCGCGTCGTGGAAGAGGGTGCCGGTGCCGGTCGTACCACCGTTGAGGTCGTACGTCTTGTGGCCGCCGCGCCCGCCGTCGAGCAGGTCGTAGCCGCCGGAGGCGGCCGTGGTGCCGAGGGTGACGGTGCCGCTGTACTCGCTGACGCCCGTGCCGGTCTCGATGGCCTGGTACGAGAAGAGCTTCTTGCCGCTGGTCGCGTCGGTGACGACGTGCAGCTCGCTCGGCGTGCCGTCCTTCTGCTTGCCCGTGACGACGCTCTCGTACGCGAGGACGGGGGCCTTGGCCGGGTTGCCGGCCCAGATCACCTTGCGGGTGGAGTCCGCGGCGGCGCCCTTGATGGAGCTGTCGGCGGCGACGGCGGCCTTCTTGGCCGACTTCGTGCTCAGGCCGGCGTCGGTCGACGCCACGGCTATCGAGCCCTTGCGGGCCTTGGTGGAGCCCTTCAGGTCACCGTTCTTCGCCGTGTGGACGACGAGGTCGCCGCCCAGGACGGGCAGACCGTCGTAGGTGCGCTCGTAACGGGTGTGCGTGGTGCCGTTCGCGTCCTTGACGACGTCACGGGCGACGAGCTTCTCGCCGGCCGCGAGCTTCAGGTCACGTGCGGTGGAGCTTGCGTCGGCCTGAGCGTCCTTCAGGGCGGTGGCCCGCTGGGACGCGCTGAGGGTGAGCGCGGTGGCGCCCGCCGCACGGTCGGCGGCGTTGGCCGTGGTGCCGGCCTGAACACCGATGACGACCATCGCGGCAGAGGCGACGAGGGCGGCGACGCGGGGAGCGGTGGAGCGGTGAGTCACTCGAACTCCTTCAAGTACCCGGTGGGGAAGGGTGCGTGGGGGGTAGCGGAGAGAGAGTGACACCAGTCGACTCGCGTTTGACAGAACGCCATCAAGATTTTGCCAGTTCATGTCCGATTGGACTGGCTCAATGTCCGGTAATCGACGGCACGCGCGCGCAGGAACAGTCGTGCGGGGCACGGAAGTTGGGGTCGAAATCCGCTGGGGCGGCGCCTTGATGATCGACTACGCTCGGGCGCCATGACGACCGGGACACCCAGGTACAACGAGAACGCGGACAACATCGCAGACACCACTGAAACCACTGAAACCACCGAAACCGCCGACACCATCGAGACCGGGACCCTGAGCGTCCCCACCCCCGACGGCACGGCCGACGCGTTCGCCGCGTTCCCCGCCGGGGGCGGCCCGTACCCCGGGATCCTGATGTACCCGGACGGACTGGGCATTCGGCCCGTACTGCGCGAAATGGCCCAGGAGTTGGCGGGTCACGGCTACTACGTCCTGGTCCCCAACGTCTTCTACCGGCATGGCCCCACCCCCGTGATCGACCTCCCCGACCACATCGGCGCGGCGGAGCGACCGCAGATCATGGGCCAGGTGATGCCCCTGATCGAGGCGCTCGACGCGGAGCGCGTACGGGCCGACGCCGAGGCGTATCTCCGCTTCCTCGCGGATCGACCCCAGGTGAGCGCGGGCCCGGTCGGGGTCACCGGCTACTGCTTCGGCGGCCTGCTCGCCGTCCGCACCGCGGTGGCGTACCCGCAACGGGTGGCCGCCCTGGCCGCGTTCCACGCCCCGGTCGCCGCCGACGGCACGGCCCCGCTGGCCGCGATCACCGCCCCGATCCACTTCGGCCACGCCGCGAGCGACCTGACACCGGCCGCCCTGACCGACCTCAACGCGGCCCTCACCGAGGCGAACCTGGACCACACGTCCGAGATCTACCCGGACACGGAACACGGCTTCACGATGAGCGACACGGACGCCTTCAGCGAGCCGGGCCTGAAACAGCACTGGGACCGCCTGCTGCCCCTGCTGGAGCGAGCTCTTTGAGGAACGGGGACCCCGGGGTCGGGATGCGGGGCGTTCGCGGTGGTGGGAACGTGGAGAGTGAGCCGTGGTGTGCGCTTCGAGCACAGGAGGTCCGTCATGACGACCAAGACCACGTGGAACGCCCAGATCGAGATCACCGAAGAGGGTAGCAAGGTCACCGCCGACGCCACCCTGATCGGCAAGGGCGGGCAGCGGATGACGGGGCACGGTGTCGCCCGCTGCAATCCCGCGGACCAGAACGACCCCGTGATCGGCGACGAGCTCGCGGCGGCCCGGGCCCTGTCGGATCTCACCGGCAAGCTGAGCGACAACGCCGCCCGTGACATCGAGTCCCACACCCACAAGCCGGTGACCGGCTCGCTGGTCTGAGCGCGGGCCCAGGGATCGGGCTCAGAGTTCCTTGCGCATGACCCGGCAGTCCCGGCCCAGGTCACGGTCCTTGCGGCGGTCGATCTCCGCGTAGCCGAGGGCGGTCCAGAAGGCCTGGGCCTTCGGGTTGTTCTCCAGGACGGCCAGCCGCAGGGCCGCGCGGCCCCGCGCCCGGAAGTGGTCCTCGACCGCCCGGGCCGCGGCGCGGCCGTGGCCCGAGCGGTGCGCGCGGGAGTCGACCAGGAGCAGGCCCAGCCAGGGGTCGGGATCGGCCGGGTCGGGATGGTGGGCCATCGTCAGGGCCAGCGCCACGACCCGGCCGCCGGAGCGGGCCAGGAACGCCTCCGCGCCGGGCTGCGACAGATCGTCGGCGAGGGCCGCCGCCACCTGTTCCGTCGTGATCGCGTCCGGGTCGGGGAAGTCCCCGCTGAGCGCGAAGAACTCCCTGTTCGACGCGTACAGCTCCGTGATCTCGGTGAGCAGCTCACCGGGCAGGGCGTGTTCGGGGCCGGGGTCGAGCGATTCGATCAGCACGGGTCGAGGGTAGACGGGCCGGGATGTCCCGGGGGTGACGGTCACCCCGGCCGGCAAATCCGTTGCGGACCGGCCCGCCCGGCGCGCACCATGCCCGCGTGACCACTTCCACGTACACCCCGCGCCCGCTGACCGCCCCCGCCACCCCGGCGCGGCGACAGCAGCGGACGCGCCCGGGGCGGAGGCCGATCCCGCCCGTCGCGTGAGCGGGGCACTGGTCGCGGGGCTGCTCGCCGGGTACGGGATCGCCGTACCGGTCGGCGCCGTGTCGGCCTACCTCGTGTCGCTGACCGCCCGCACCGATCTGCGTACGGGCGCCTGCGCGGCCCTCGGCGTCGCCACCGCCGACGGGCTCTACGCCATCGCGGCGGTCGGCGGGGGCGCGGCCCTCACCCCGCTCGTCGAAGGCATCCGCACCCCGCTGCGCTGGGGCTCCGTCCTCGTCCTGCTCGCCCTCGCCGCGCACACCGCGGTGACGGCGCTGCGGCGGCGCGGCGACCCCGGCCGGGACGGGCCCACGGGCCTAGCGCCCGGCCGCGCCTACCTCGGCCTCCTCGGCATCACGCTCCTCAACCCCATGACGGTCGTCTACTTCACCGCCCTCGTCCTGGGCGACACGGACACCGTCACCGGGAGCGGGCAGCGCGCCCTGTTCGCGATCGCCGCGTTCACCGCCTCCGCCAGCTGGCAACTTCTGCTCGCCGGTGGCGGCGCCCTCCTCGGCCGCGGCCTCACCGGCCCCCGCGGCCGGCTGGTGACGGCGTGCGCGTCGACCGTGCTCATCGCGGGTCTCGCGGTGCGGCTGGCGCTGACGGGTTAAGAAGGGCGGGTGAGACAGGCCGGACCAGGGTTGACCCTCGACCTTGTGCAGGGCCCAGAGTCCCGGGTGTGGAGAGCGACATGCGCAGCATCGGCGAGGTGGCCCGGGAGAGCGGGCTCGGGGTGAGCGCCCTGCGGTTCTACGACCGCGCGGGCGTGCTCGTCCCGGCCTGGGTGGACCCGGTGAGCGGGTACCGCTGGTACACGGACGGGCAGCTCGACGAGGCCCGGCTGCTCACCAGGCTGCGCCGGGCCGGGATGCCGCTCGCCGACATCCGGCTGGTCACGGCCGGCTGGTCGGGCGCCGACTCCGATCTCGTACGGCACCTGCTCGACGCGCACCTGCGCCGGCTCGAACAGGGGCTGTCCCGGGCCCGCGAGGAGTTCTCCGCACTCCGATCACTGCTCGCATCGAGGGAGAACCCCGTGGACACGACGACCACCGGCACCGCACGCACCCGAGTGACCCTGGCCGCGAGGGAGTTGGCGCAGGCCGTCGACGCCGTCCGGTTCGCCGTGAGCGCCGACCGTGAACTGCCCGTGCTGGGCGGCGTGCTGTTCGACATCGAGGGCGACGGGCTGCACGCCGTCGCCACCGACCGGTACCGAATGGCCGTCGCCCGGGCGGCCGTCACCGGGCACGAAGGCGGCCGGACCCAGGTCGTCGTGCCCGCCGCGCTCGCCGACGCGATGCGCGCCCTGTCCGCCGGCGACGCGGACGCGCCGGTGCGGCTCGCCGTCGAGGACGGCCGTGTCTCGCTGGAGGCGGGGGACCGGCAGACGGCCGGACGGGCCGTCGAGCACGACTTCCCCGACTACCGGCGCCTCCTCCCGCCCGGCGGCGGGCGCCGCGCCCTCGTCGACGTCGCCGCCTTCCGCAGGGCCCTGGAGGAAGGCCCCGTACGGTCCGACGAGGCCGGGGAGCACGAGCTCAGCGTGCTCCGCGTCGCGGACGACGGCACCGTGACCCTGTGCGCGGACGGGGAGAACGACGCGGAGTGCGTCGCCGTCAACCGGGCCTACCTCCTGGACGCGCTGGCCGCCGGAGGCCGCGACCGGCTCGTGCTCGAACTCGCCGCCCCCACCGCGCCGGTCACGATCCGCCGCCCCGACGACGAGAGCACCTTCTCGCTCCTCATGCCCGTCCGCCTTGAGGACTGAGACCACCGGCCCGGGCGCGCGGACGCGGGCCCCGGCCGCCCTGCCCCGGGCCTACCTCCTCTGGCTCGGCGGCATCCTCGTCTCGCTCCTCGGCAACGCCGTCTTCTCCTTCGCCCTCGGCTGGGCCGCCGCCGCGCACGGCGGCACCGTCGCCGGCCTGGCGCTGAGCGCCATCACCCTGCCCCGCGTGCTGCTCCTCCTGGTCGGCGGCGCCGTCGGCGACCGGGTGAGCGCGCGCCGGGTGCTGATCGCGGGCGACGCGGCGATGCTCGCCGCCACGCTGCTCCTGGCCGCCGTCGCGTACCGGCTCGGGACCCCGCCCTGGCTGCTCGTCGCGACCGGCATCGCCCTCGGCACCGTCGACGCCTTCTACCTGCCGGCCTCCGGATCCATGCCGCGCCGACTCGTCGCCGACGACGCGCAGTTGCCGCGCGCCCTGTCGCTGCGGCAGGCGGGCGGGCAGCTGATCGCGATGGGCGGCGGACCGCTCGGCGGCGTCCTGGTCGGGTTCGCCGGACTCGTGGGCGCGGCACTCGTCGACGCCGCCACCTTCGCGTGCGCGCTGCTCGTCCTCACCGTCGTACGGCCACGGGATCCGGCGGCGACCGGGAACGACGCGCGGGACGGGATCCTCAGGGAGGCGGGGGAGGGGGTGCGGCTCGCGTTCGCGCACCCCGTGCTGCGGCCCGGGCTCTGCCTCACGGGCGCCGCCGCGGGCTTCCTGCTGCCGGTCATGGCCCTGCTCGTCCCGCTCCTCGTACGGGAACGGGGCTGGGGCGCGGCCGCCGCCGGGCTCGTGATCGGGGCGCAGGGCGTCGGCATGGTGGCGAGCACCCTGGTCGTCGTGAAGCGGGGGCCGATCGGGCCGCCCGGACTGCTGTCGGCCGCGGCGCTGCTGCCGGCCGCCGCCGGTGTACTGGGCCTCGCGCTCGCGCCCGGGGCGCCGGCCGCCGTCGTCGCGGGGCTCGTCGTCGGCGCGGGCAGCGGGATCTTCGCCGCGCACATCGCGCCGCTCGTCCTCGCGACGGCGCCGGAGAGCCATCTCTCCCGCGTGCAGGCCGTGCTCGTCCTCGTCCAGAGCCTGGCCCTGCTGCTCATGAACAGCGTGCTCGGCGCGTTCGCCGACCTCGCGGGCGCCGGCCTCGCCCTCACCGGGTGCGCCCTGCTCCTCGCCTGCACGGCGGTCGCGGGGCTCGCCTCGGGTCCGCTGCGCCGCGACCGTACGGGGCTGTGACCGTCCTTCGGGGCCGGCCGCACACGCGCCGGGCCCCCGGCACACGTAAGCGTGCCGGGGGCCCGGTGATGCTCCGAGCCCGGCGGAGCCGGGTGCGTCGGGGCGGACGGATCAGACGTTGACGCCGAAGTCCTGGGCGATGCCGACGAGGCCCGAGGCGTAGCCCTGGCCGACGGCGCGGAACTTCCACTCCGCCCCGTTGCGGTACAGCTCGCCGAAGACCATGGCGGTCTCCGTGGCCGCGTCCTCGGAGAGGTCGTAGCGCGCGATCTCGGCGCCACCGGCCTGGTTCAGGATGCGGATGTACGCGTTGCGCACCTGGCCGAAGTTCTGCGAGCGGGACTCCGCGTCGTAGATGGAGACCGGGAACACGATCTTGTCGACGTCGGCGGGCAGCGCCGCCAGGTTCACCGCGATGGCCTCGTCGTCGCCGGCGCCCTCACCCGTGCGGTTGTCACCGGTGTGGACGATGGACTGGTCCGGCGTCTGCTTGTTGTTGAAGAAGACGAAGTGGCCGTCCGAGTAGACCTTGCCCTGCGTGTTCACCGCGATCGCCGAGGCGTCGAGGTCGAAGTCGGTGCCGGTGGTGGTGCGGACGTCCCAGCCGAGGCCCACGGTGACGGCGGTCAGGCCCGGAGCCTCCTTGGTGAGCGAGACGTTGCCACCCTTGGACAGGCTTACTGCCATTGTGGGAGTCCTTCCCTCGTTAAGTTGCGCGTGTGCGCGTGCGTACGTAACCGAAGCTACTCGTACCCCTATGAACGCAACCGGGGTACCCGAGGGTTCCAGGTCTCTTTACTTTCTTTACCGGGGAAAACCGGGTGACGGCACCCGTACGCGCACGCGACCATGGACGCATGTCCGGTCCCTATCCCATCCGCGGCTCGGTCGTCCTTCCGGAGGCCGAGCTCGTCTGGCGTTTCTCCAGGTCGTCCGGGCCGGGCGGACAGCATGTGAACACCAGCGACTCGCAGGTGGAGCTGAAGTTCGACCTGGCCGCCACGAAGGCGCTGCCGCCGGTCTGGAAGGAGCGGGCCCTGGAGCGGCTCGCCTCCCGGCTGGTGGGCGGGGTCCTCTCCGTCCGGGCCTCCGAGCACCGCTCCCAGTGGCGGAACAGGGAGGCGGCCGCGGTCCGGCTGGCCGCCGTGCTGGCCGAGGCGACCGCGCCGCCGCCGAAGCCGCGCCGGCCCACGAAGATTCCGCGCGGGATCAACGAGCGCCGGCTCCGGGAGAAGAAGGCTCGGGCCGAGACGAAGCGGGGTCGCTCCGCTCGGGACTGGTGACCCGTCCCCGTCTGCCGGGTGCGCTCTCGTCGCGGGCCGCGGGTCTCGTCGTGGCTGGTCGCGCAGTTCCCCGCGCCCCTGGAAGGCAGCGGCTTCGCCGCGCCTTCCCCCGACAAAGGGCATCCCGCGCCTTCCCCGAGGAGAAGCCGACGGGCACCTTTCTCGGGGAAATGCGCCCGAAGGGCATGCATTTCAGGGGCGCGGGGAAC
>NZ_JBHYTK010000205.1:0-8418 GCF_042749255.1 Streptomyces sp. NPDC059524
GAACTGCGCGACCAGCCCCCACCCACCGGAAGGTCACGTGACGAACCGCACCGCCCCCCCCACAGGGTGAACGCCCGCTAACCTGCGGAGCATGACCGTTCACCTCGAAGTAGCCGACGGCGTCGGGACCATCCGCCTCGACCGCCCCCCGATGAACGCCCTGGACATCGCGATCCAGGACCGCATCAAGGAACTCGCCGAAGAGGCCACGGCCCGGGACGACATCCGGGCCGTGGTGGTGCGCGGCAGCGAGAAGGTCTTCGCGGCCGGCGCAGACATCAAGGAGATGCAGGTGATGGACCACGCGGCGATGGTCGTGCGGTCCCGGGCCCTGCAGGACTCGTTCTCGGCGGTGGCCCGCATCCCGAAGCCCGTCGTCGCCGCGGTCACCGGCTACGCCCTGGGCGGCGGCTGCGAGCTGGCGCTGTGCGCCGACTTCCGGATCGCCGCCGACAACGCCAAGCTGGGCCAGCCCGAGATCCTGCTGGGCCTGATCCCGGGCGCCGGAGGCACCCAGCGTCTGTCGCGTCTGGTCGGCCCCTCCAAGGCCAAGGACCTCATCTTCACGGGCCGTCAGGTGCGCGCCGACGAGGCGCTGGCCATCGGCCTGGTGGACCGTGTCGTCCCGGCCGCCGAGGTCTTCGAGGCCGCGCACGCATGGGCGGCGAAGCTGGCGCAGGGCCCGGCGATCGCGCTGCGCGCCGCGAAGGAGTGCGTCGACGCCGGTCTGGAGACGGACCTGGAGACGGGCCTCGCCATCGAACGCAACTGGTTCGCGGGCCTGTTCGCGACCCAGGACCGGGAGACCGGAATGCGCAGCTTCGTGGAGGAAGGTCCGGGCAAGGCCAAGTTCGCCTGACGGCCGCCGGAGCACCTGACGTACGGGGATCAACTCGCCTCCGGGCAAGCGGAGTTGATCTCCGTACCTCGTTGGAGCGCATGATCTCCGCCTTAAGGGAGCCTTAAGCGGGCCGGGTTCCCGCGAGGCGGATTCTGCCCCGTCAGGGGATGTTTCCGCAGGTCAGGCGGGCTGTAGGCTTACCTTAAGTGCCAACGGCATATGCCCGAGCGACCCACCGGAATGAGGCGTTCCGGGGGGCTTATTCAGCCGGAACGGCCCCATGACCGGCCACGGGAAGTCATCATGGTGGGCATGGCGGGGCTTGAGGGTGTCGAACAACCGCGGCGGAACGGGAGTACGACCGCCGCGCGCTGGTCTCCCGCGGTCGAGGACGAACACGCGCTGAAGGCGCTGGAGTTGTTCGGGAACCCGACCGAGGCGGAGGTGGCTCTGCCGTCCCGTCCGGAGTCCGCGGCGATCGCCCGCCGGCTCGCCCAGGTGGTGATCCTGCGTCAGTGGGGCCTGTCCCCGAAGCTGACCGAGGACGCCGTCCTGCTCGTCTCCGAGCTCGTGGGCAACGCGGTGCGGCACACGGGCGCCCGCGCCTTCGGACTGCGTATGCTGCGCCGGCGCGGCTGGATCCGGGTGGAGGTGCGCGATCCCTCGCGCGGGCTGCCCTGTCTGATGCCGGTGCGCCCGCTGGACCTCTCCGGCCGCGGCCTGTTCCTCGTCGACAAGCTCTCCGACCGCTGGGGCGTGGACCTGCTGCCCCGCGGCAAGACGACCTGGTTCGAGATGCGTGTGGCCGACCGCTGACACGTGACCCGGCGGCCGGTGGCCCCGGATGCACGAAAGCCCCCGTTCTCGCCGTCGTGCGGCGCCGCGGGGGCTTTCGTGTGGTGCGCCGCGAACAGAAGGGGTGGAGTCCGCGGCGTCTGAGACGACCGGCCCGGGTCAATGGAGGTCGTGCCACCGAGGATGGCACAGGACGCCCGGAACGGCCAAATGAATCATTGGTTACATCGCTCGCCAGCCTAGTAAATGAAGAAAAAGTACACCCGGCATCCAGTATTCATTAAGGTCCCCGGGTCGGTAGGGGGCTTTTGTGCCGGTTCCCCCTTAAATGGGCGGGTGACCAAGGCCGAACCGATCCGTCGCCGCTCCGCGCTGCGCCTCGGCGCCGGGCTCACCGCCGCCCTCGCCACCGGCTGCGCGGCCGACGAGCACCCCGCCGCCACCCCGGCGCCCAAGGCCCACCCCGCCCGCCCCGCGGAGTCCGCCCGCGCCGCCCCCGCCCCGCGCCGCTTCCCCGGGCAGCCCGCCCAGCTCACCCACGGACCCCGCGACCGCGACCGCGTCGCCCTCACCTTCCACGGCCAGGGCGACCCGAAGATCGCGGACGCGGTCCTGAAGGAGGCCGAGAAGGCCGGCGCCCACGTCACCGTCCTCGCCGTCGGCACCTGGCTCGACCAGCACCCGGACATGGCCCGCCGCATCCTCGACGCCGGCCACGACCTCGGCAACCACACCCTCCACCACCAGGGCATCAACACCATGTCCGAGGCCGACGCCACCGCCGAGATCACCGGCTGCGCCGACCGGCTGCGCCGCCTCACCGGCTCCATCGGCACCTGGTTCCGCCCCTCGCGCACCCCGACCGCGACCCCGCTCGTCGTCCGCCTCGCCCAGCGGGCCGGCTACCCGCACGTCCTCTCGTACGACGTCGACTCGCTCGACTTCACCTCGCCGGGCGCCGACGACGTCGTCGAGAACGTCACCTCGGCCGTACGCCCCGGCTCGGTCGTCAGCCTCCACTTCGGATACGCGGACACCGTCGCCGCACTTCCGCCCCTCCTGGACCACCTCTCCCGTCGCGGCCTGGCCGCGGTGACCTGCACGGAGCTGCTCACGTGAACACCCACCCCGCCCGCCGGACCCCCACCCGCCGCACCGGCGTGCTGCTCGCCGCCGCCGTGACCGCCGCCCTCACCGCCCTGACCGGCTGCGGCACGGAGAAGCCCGCGCACGACACCGCCCAGGCCATCAAGCCCGTCAAGCCGGTCAAGCCCGCCAAGCCGAAGATCGACGGACTGCCCGGCATGCCGCCCGTCCTCGACCCCCAGGACGTCTACGCCGCCGACCGGCCGAACAAGCTGTCCCCGGTCGTCAAGGACTTCCCGTCCCGGGTCTACGTGCCCAACACCGAGTCCGACACCGTCTCCGTCATCGACCCCAAGACGTACAAGATCATCGAGACGATCAAGGTCGGCCGCCAGCCCCAGCACGTCGTGCCCTCCTGGGACCTCAAGACGCTCTGGGTCAACAACGACAAGGGCAACACCCTCACCCCCATCGACCCGAAGACCGGCAAGGCCGGCGACACGGTCGACGTGCACGACCCGTACAACCTCTACTTCACGCCCGACGGCAAGCACGCCGTCGTCATGGCCTCGCTCGACCGCCAGCTGGTCTTCCGCGACCCCCACACCATGAAGATCCAGCACACCGAACCCGTCAGCTGCTACGGCGTCAACCACGCCGACTTCTCCCTCGACGGCCGCTACTTCATCGTCTCCTGCGAGTTCAGCGGCGAACTCCTCAAGGTCGACACCGCGAAGATGAAGGTCGTCGGGCAGCAGAAACTCCCGTACGACGGGGCCATGCCGCAGGACGTCAAGATGTCGCCCGACGGCAAGAAGTTCTACATCGCCGACATGGAGGCCGACGGCATGTGGGTCCTCGACGGCGACAAGTTCACCGAGCCGACGCTCCTGCCCACCGGCAAGGGCACCCACGGCCTCTACGTCAGCCGCGACTCCAAGGAGATGTACGTCTCCAACCGGGGCGAAGGCAGCGTCTCCGTCTTCGATTTCACCAAGGGCAAGCTCACCAAGAAGTGGCACCTCCCGCAGGGCGGGAGCCCCGACATGGGCGGCGTCTCCGCCGACGGCAAGGTCCTGTGGCTCTCCGGCCGCTATGACGCCGAGGTCTACGCCATCGACACCCGCACCGGAAAGCAGCTCGCCCGCATCCCCGTCGGCTCCGGCCCGCACGGCCTCGCCGTCTACCCCCAGCCCGGCCGCTACTCCCTCGGACACACCGGAGTCTTCCGCTGACCCGTGCACCCCGTGGCATCGTGGGCTTGAGTCTCCACCCACTGGAAGGCCCAGACTCCCCGGCATGACCGACGACGGCCCGCACCTGCTCACCATCGGCGCCCTGGCACGCCGCACCGGACTCACGGTGCGCACCATCCGCTACTGGTCCGACGAGGGCGTCCTGCACCCGGTGACCCGCAGCGACGGCGGCTACCGGCTCTACGACGCCGAGTCCGTGGCCCGGCTCGAACTGATCCGCACCCTGCGCGAGCTGGGCCTCGGCCTCGCCGACGTACGGCACGTGGTCGGCGGCGAGAAGGACATCGCGTCCGTCGCCGCCGCCCACGTGGCCGCCCTGGACGCCCAGATCCGGGCCCTCAGGCTGAACCGGGCGGTGCTGTCGACGGTCGCGAAACGCAACTCGACCGCCGAGGAGACGGCCCTCATGAACAAGCTCGCACGGCTCTCCGCCGCAGAACGCAAACACATCATCGACGACTTCATGGAGCAGACCTTCGGCGGCCTGGACACCGCCGACCCCGACATCCGCACCCGCCTGCGCGTCATGGTCCCCGACCTGCCCGACGACCCCACCAGCACCCAGGTCGACGCCTGGGTCGAGCTCGCCGAACTCATGCAGGACCAGGGCTTCCGCGCCCACATGCGCGGCATGGTCGAGTTCAACGCCGCCGACCGCGGACCCGACATCACGCCCGGCAGCTCCCTGTGGTTCATGAGCCGCCTCGTGCAGCTCGCCGGCGAGAGCCTGGAGCGCGGCATCGACCCCGAGTCCCCCCAGGCCGACGAGGTGCTGCGGGGCCTGCTCGGCGACGCCGACCGCGCCGAGGTGCTCACCCGTCTCGAAGCCGCGGCCAACGAGGACGTCGCCCGGTTCCGCGATCTGGTCTCCCTCGTACGGGGCCTGGAGACCCTGCCCCGGCACGAGGCGGAGTTCGCCTGGGTACTCGCCGCACTGCGCGCGCACGGCGCCCGATAATCTGGGCCCCGTCAATCCGGTGCCGCGCCCGAGCGGCGCGGCACAGCAGTACGTAAACGAGGGGTGGTCCCGGTGGCGGACATCGAGGCGGCACGCAAGGCGTTCGAGCGGTTCGACGCGGACGGCGACGGCTTCATCACGGCGGCCGAGTACAAGAGCGCCATGGCGCAGATGGGCGACTTCCACGTCACGGAGTCGGTGGCCGAGGCCCTCATCGCCAAGCAGGACGCCAACGGGGACAAGCTCCTGTCCTTCGACGAGTTCTGGGCCAACCTCAACAAGGCCTGAGCGCGCTGAGCGCCGACCCGACTCCGCCGCGTCCACCGGGCCCCGCCCCGGCGGACGCGGCGTCGTCGGCCCGAGGTCGAGCGCGGCGGCGCGCCGGCGGCCTTGGGTAAGGGCAGCGGCCACCGTGGTGCGCACCGCGTCGTTGTCCGAGGTCGAGCATCGGGTCGATCCCCTGCGCGTACAGGTTCAGGGCGAGGGTCACGAGATCGACGTTCCCGCCCGGAATAGCCCGCCCGCCCCCGAGGTTGTCCCCGAAAAGTATGCACGTGCATAAATTTCCGGAGGCAGGATCACCATGAAGATCGGCATCATCGGCGCGGGCAACATCGGCGGCAACCTCACCCGGCGCTTCACCGCCGCCGGACACGACGTGCACGTCGCCAACTCGCGCGGCCCGCACACCCTGGGCGCCCTCGCCGAGGAGACCGGCGCGACCGCCGCGACCATCGAGGACGCCGTGAGGGACGCGAAGGTCGTCGTCGTCACCATCCCGCTGAAGGCCGTGCCCGCGCTCCCCGACGGACTGCTCGACAGCGCGGCGGACGACGTCACCGTCATCGACACCGGCAACTACTACCCGCAGCAGCGCGACGGGAAGATCACCGGCATCGAGGACGAGGGTCTCACCGAGAGCCGCTGGACCGAGCGTCAGCTCGGCCACGACGTGGTCAAGGTGTTCAACGGGACGTACGCCCAGGACCTCATCGACAAGGCCCGCCCGGCCGGCGACCCGCAGCGCGTCGCCCTGCCGATCGCCGGCGACGACGAGGCGGCCAAGCGGGTCGTCACCGGGCTCCTCGACGAGATCGGCTTCGACGCCGTGGACGCCGGCGGCCAGGACGAGTCCTGGCGCCAGCAGCCCGGCACCCCCGTCTACGGCCTCGCCGCCGACGCCGCCGCCGTCCGCAAGGCACTCGACGCGGCGTCCCCCGAGCGCACCGCGGAGTGGCGCGCCTGAGCCCCGATCCGTTCCCGGAGTCCCGTCAGGGCGTGGCCCACTCGCGCAGCGCGGACTTGCTCGCGAAGTCGGCCACGTCCTTGTCGAGCGGCGAGTCCGTGTACTGGTGGAAGCGCCACTTCGCCTGGATCCGCGGCTTCCCGGCGGTCACGTAGTCGGCGATCCAGAGCGCGTCGCCCGCATAGGATGTCGTGTCCACGTTCAGCCAGTAATTGCGGTTCGTGTAGAGGATCACGCGGTGGTGCGGGCGCAGCCGCTTCACCTCACGGATGAAGCGGTCCTTCTCCGCGTTCGTCGCGTGCGTGCCGTCGCCGGTCGTCTCCCAGTCCACGGCCAGGATGTCGCCGGACCGCTCCGGCGCCTTGCTCACGAAGTACTCGGCCTGCGCCGCCAGGTTCCCCGGCCACAGGAAGTGGTAGAAGCCGACGACACAGCCGCCGTCACGGGCGAGCTTCGTCTGGGCGGTCAGCCGCGGATTGACGTACGACCGCCCCTCCGTCGCCTTGATGAAGACGAACGACAGGCCGTCGGTGTCGAACGTGGACTGGTGCGAGCTGACATCGATTCCGCGCAGCATGCGAGGCCTCCGGTCGGTGGGGCGACGAGGTCGGACCTACATCGTTCCCGAACGGAGCACGGTTGATGTCACGTTCCGGGGCGCCCGTCCGTCCGTGTGGTGAAGCTTCGAACGGGAGATCACCATGTACGCGTTCTACGCCGCCGTCACCGTCCTCGGCGCCGCCCTCTTCGGCTCCGCCGCCGTCGCCAACCTCTCCGGCCACGACTATCCCCGGCAGCAGGCCGACAAGCTGGGGGTGCCGCGGTCCTGGATCCCGCTGCTCGGCAGCGCGCTGGGGGCCGGGGCGCTCGGGCTGCTCGCCGGGTTCGTGGTGCCGGGGCTCGGGGTCGCCGCCGCCACCGGGCTCGTCCTCTACTTCGTCGGGGCGCTGGCCACGCACATCGTGGCGGGGGACCGGGCGCTGGGCTTCTGGGCGTTCTGCTTCGCGCTCGCCGTCGCCGCGCTCGTGTTGCGGATCACGGTCTGAGCCGCCCGGAGTCAGGCCTCAGAGCCAGCCCTGACGCTGGGCCTGCAGCGCCAGTTGGAAGCGGTTCGCGGCACCCAGGCGCGCCATCAGGACCTGGAGGCGGCGGAACAGCGTGCGGCGGCTGATGCCCAGCTCGCGGGCCACGACCTCGTCGCTCGCCCCGCCCGCGAGCAGCCACAGGAGACGCCGGTCCGCGGGCGGCAGACCCCCGGGCCGGGCCGTGCTGCCGTGGAACGGCAACGCCTGCTGCCACGCCTGCTCGAACAGCGCCACCAGCGCGGACAGCAGCCCGCACGGCTGCACGACCAGCATCGTGTTCAGCACATCGGCCTCCTGGATCGACAGCGACACCAGGGCGTACGCGTCGTCGATGATCAGGAGCTTGACCGGAACCGAAGGCAGCACCCGGGCCAGCTCGCCCGCGTTGATGCACGGCTCGATGGTCCGCTTGAAGTGGTCGGCGTGCTCCAGGGACTCGCGGGAGTAGACGACCCGCTGCGTCACCCCGCGCGCCAGCGTGGCCAGCGCGTCCTCCGTGGCCGAGGGGATCGGCGAGTACGGGGGCGACTCGAACTGCCGGATCTGGTGCCGGGCCGACGCCCAGGCCAGCCGCATCCGGGGTCCGATCGCGTCGCCGGTCACGAGCTCGACGAGCTGATCGTTGTAGGCGGCGAGCCGGCGCCGCCGGAAGGAGTCGAAGGCGCCCGTGACCAGCGTGCGGGACTTCTCGACCTCGGCCGCCCGGTGCCGGGCCAGCACCTCGAGCCCCGCCGTCGGCGCCACCGGGGCCACCACCTCGCCGTCCGCCCCGGCCGCACTCGCCAGACCGGCGTCGACCAGCTCCTCGTACGCCTCCGCCAGACCCGGCCCGTCCAGCGCGGCCGCCGCCGCGACCTCCTCCAGCGGGGCGGGGGCCAGGTCGAGCAGGGCGAGATAGACCCGGGCCGCCGCCGGACCGACGCCCAGGAGCCGCAGGGCCTCACCGAGCTGCGCGTTCGTCATGGCCGCATTATGGACCGCCCCGGCGGGCCGGATGGCCGATCCGTGCCAGTGGCGTCACCGGGCGCCACGGGCCCCGGCCCGGAGTTACCTTCGCCGGGGCGCCCGGCCGCCCGCGGGCCCGAGGCAACCCCCCAGGGGGGCCCCCGGGGGCGGGAGAAAGGGAGGTTAAAACGGTTGTGCGCGGTCCG